>JAYYJN010000350.1:0-5322 GCA_036146215.1 Planctomycetota bacterium | reverse complement strand
TGACCACAGCAAGTGAAGAAGAAGCTTCAAGCGGCAAATTTGCGACGAATGCACTCGAAGAGATGTTGGCAGAGGTGGAAGGCGCTTTTGGCGAGTATACGGTCCATGTAGACGCAGCTCATCTAAGTTCCGTAGTCCGATTTGCGGAAATCGTTGATAATCAACAATCGCTCGAACGGGCCTATGATCTGACTCTCTATGGACAGCGGTTGCATCAAAATTTTCATTTCCCCTGCCCTGCCCCGTTTGAGGAAATATATACCAGCCATCGCCTGCTGTTTGGTGCTCAATTAGGTAAAGAAGTGGAGGCTGCTGTCGATTATTTTGCAGCGCAAGCCGAAAAAGCGAAACGAGAAGATGGTACGGCGTGGCCGGCCGAGGTTTATGTGATGCTTCTCGACCGGTTGGGAAAATCCGAGGATGCCTTGCAGGCCGGCATTGCCCTATTTCCCCACGAACGGCAACTCGAGGGTGTGGCCCCAAGCTTACTTGAGCTTGCTTCCAAATCAGGCAAATTCGAACCGCTGTTGAGTCATTACCGTGATCGGGGCGAATGGTTGCCCCTTGCGGCTGCATTGATTCAACGGCAGTCAAGCGATCTATCGGCGCGGTAAAAAAACTCGGCCCGCCGGGAACCGACGGGCCGAGATAATCTTACGCTTTACAAGAGTGTCGAAACACTACTTGGCGGCATACATTCCACGACGACCGATCAACGCGGAAGCATCGGGCTTCGGCGTGGGGGGCATCGGGACGGCATCAGCCGAACCGGCAGCACCACAGCCACAGGCGGGCTCGGCACCACAGGCGGGAGCGGCATCGCAACCACCTTTGTCGCAACCACAGCTGTCGCACTTGTCGCTGCGGCTCTTCTTGCAGCAGCGGCTTTTGCAGCAGCGGCTCTTCTTGCAGCAACCCTTGTCGCAACCGCAGGACTTGGCGGCATCACATCCGCAAGCCGGTGCAGCGTCGCAACCATTCGAATCGCAGCCAGAATCGCAACCGCAATCTTTTTCTACCTTCTTGCAGCAGCCACGATCGCAACCGCAGTGAAGGAAGTCAAGGAGGCCACCACAGCAGCGGCTCTTGCAGCACGACTTCTTCTCACATCCGCAGGACTTCTCACATCCGCAGGTTGGCTTCGCATCGCAACCAGCTGGTGCAGCGTCACATCCGGTGTCGCAACCACAGCTAGGAGCGGCATCGCAACCGCAGGTGTCACAACCACAACCAACACCAAGCATACGGTCGAGCAGTTCGAAACCGTAACTATGTTGGCTGGTGCACAGGCTGACGCTCAGTACGAGCGCGCCGACAAACATGCTCCACTTCATAGAACTAAACTCCTTTTACGATCCGAACCGCGAGTTTAATCCTGCCTGCGGATCATGTGGCGTATGAGAGGTATCCGGCGATACGACTCACTTCCATGTGAGCGGCCTAAATTCCTGACATAGGGTCGAGCGTCAGGTCTTGTGAGCCATGCAGGCAGGTTGGCTGGGTGGGTAACCCGAGGTTCAAAGTTTGGGTCACATTATGGCCGAGCAAGCACATCCTTGACTTGCAATAATAATCGAACCACAACGTTTCGCTGTCTTGCCACTGACAGAACATAAGGTCCCGTCGTGAAGCGACAACTACCGTATCGGCTGCGCCGATAAAGACCCTTGAACGTTCCGAACTCTTTTTTTGCAAATGGCTTACGACAACTATTAGGCGAACTTTTCCGCTTCAGGAAGGTGGGAAAACCTTGACGATTATCCGGCATGCTGCCAGGGTGGCAGGCCGTGCTCTAAATCGTCTCAACTTCGAGGTTTAGCTGGCTTTTCCTCGTTCCGGGCACAATTACGGCCGGTTGGCTTTGGCTGCCGAGGCGATTGAGCAAACCCGCTCGATCGCCATCATCATGCAGTCGCGGTCGATCTGATGGACGTCGATCGGCGCCCCAATTCCATCCAGCATCGTCACCGTCAACCGACCGCCGAGATGCTGACGGAACTCTTCAAGGCCTGCTAGCAATGTATTGCGGTCGACCTCTGCCAGGGCGTCGAATTGAAAACCGAGGTTTGTCAGCACGCGAATCACGCGGTCGGCATGGAAAGTCGTAAAGCCATGTTTCAAAGAAGAATAAATCGCATCAATCGCCAATCCGCAGGCCACCGCTTCGCCGTGACGGATTTTAAAATTGTGCATTGCCTCCAGTTTGTGTGCAGACCAATGACCGAAGTCGAGAGGCCTTGCTTCGAGCATTTCAAAAGGATCTCCACCCTCGGTGATGTGACGCAAGTGCAGCATGGCAGCCGTCCGTACGATGCGATGACTCGCAGGTGAAGTTCGATTTCGCACATCCGCAGCCTCCTGCTCAAGCAATTCAAAAAAGCCCGCATCCTTGAGCAGAGCAACTTTTACAGCTTCGGCAAAGCCGCATATATAATCACGATCACTGAGTGTGGTCAGGATTGCTTCGTCATTAATTACCGCCCAGGGGACAACAAACGAACCAATCCAGTTCTTTTTTCCGAATAGATTTACACCGTTCTTCACACCGAGTCCCGAGTCAGCCTGAGCAAGCGTGGTGGAGGGAATCCGAATCAACCGGATGCCTCGGTGCGCGATGCCAGCCGCAAATCCGACTGCATCCAATACCGCACCTCCGCCCAATACGATCACGTAGCTTCTACGATCAAGGTCCGACACGTGGAAAACCTTCAGCATCCGCTCAAGCACGTGAATATCATTTTTGATCGTTTCTCCGCCGGGAACAATTTGCACATTTCCAATCCTCAGGAATTGATCGGCAAAGCTGTCAGAGAAGTTACGTAATCGGGCAACAATGCCCGGATTGGCCTCCGCAACGTGCTGGTCAAGCCAAAACTGAACTCGCGGTTTCTGACCACCGGAACCCTCGATCAATTCGGCTAAGGTGCCTTGGTCCTTTTCAAGTAAATTCTCAGTGAAGCGGATGCGGTGGACAAAGCGGGTGGAAAAAGAAACATTTAACTGGTTCTCGTCCGAGGCGGAGTGGGTCATCGTTGTGCTGCTTTCGACTGAAGGTCATGCCACCGGAGGAATCTCGTCACAGTGCGACAGAAGATGCTCAATGTTCTGTATCGGCTGCATCGGCAACTACTTGAGACGAGACGGGTTCCCGAACAGGGTTCCTTTAATATGATGGCCACTGGAGTGTCTGTGCGTCAACCTTTGGCAAGACGGATTTTCCCTAATTGTCGATATCGGGTGTGATTGCCGACATGTGGTCGCAATCAGGGCTATTTAAAAGAGGTCGCTTTCATGAATAACAGCGAGACAGCAGAGAGAGTGAGCATGTTTGAGCAACTGCCGGCAGCAAAGCCGGACGCAATCCTAGGATTAACAGAAGCATTTCGTAACGATCCGAATCCAGCGAAGATCAATCTGACTGTAGGTGTCTACAAAGATGCGGAAGGACAGACACCAGTCTTGCAGACCGTAAAAGCGGCAGAAGAAAAAATACTTAAAGGCCAGAGCAGTAAGGGCTATCTGCCGATGACTGGCTCTCCGGAATTCAGCCGAGTGATTCAGCGATTGCTCTTTGCGGACGCCTTGGAATCGATCGCGGACCGTGTGCGGACCGCACAGACTCCTGGAGGCACCGGCGCCTTGCGTGTAGCAGGAGATTTCATCCACACCATGTTTCCCACTGCAACACTCTGGCTGAGTCAACCGACCTGGCCCAACCATCCGGGTATCTTCGCCGCGGCCCATGTACCGGTCGATACCTATCCGTATTTTGATCCCGGCACCAACGGACTCGACTTATCGGCAATGCTGGATAAGCTGACGACCCTGCCAACCGGTGATGTGGTACTTCTGCATGGTTGTTGTCACAATCCGACCGGCGTTGATCCAACCCCCGAGCAATGGCAACAAATTGCGCAGGTTCTCGCCGATCGTCATCTTGTGCCGTTAGTTGACTTTGCCTATCAGGGCTTCGGTGATGGGGTACAAGAAGATGCGACCGGACTGCGGATCATATGCGATATGTGCGAAGAAGTGTTGATTTGCAGTTCCTATTCAAAAAACTTCTCCCTTTACAATGATCGGATCGGAGCATTGACCTTGATCGCTCGATCGTCAGACGAGGCAGACCTGGCCCTCGGCCACGTCAAGTTGCGGATTCGAACCAACTATTCGAATCCACCGGCGCACGGCGGAGCAATCGTTACGGCGATTCTTCAAGATGATGTGCTGCACGCTCGTTGGCAGCAAGAGGTCGACGCAATGCGGTCGAGGATCAATACGATGCGGTCTCTTTTTGCCACGTCTCTCAAGGAGAAAGGGGTGCCTCAAGATTTCTCCTTCATGCAGCGGCAGCGGGGTATGTTTTCTTTTTCCGGTCTGAATGCAAAGCAGGTGGAGACATTGCGGCAGGAAAAATCCATTTATATTGTTGGTTCGGGACGGGTGAATGTGGCAGGCATGACTGAGCAGAATATGGAGACGCTCAGTGACGCGATTGCGGGGGTCCTGATTGAAAATTCTGCCTGATCGTACCAGTCACGCAAGTGTGGTGCCTGCTTCTAGGCACCTTAAAACGTCCAATACTGGCCAGGTATCACTTGTCAGTATGTGAATCGAATCCGCGCGGAGCGGGTTGAAGTTTCCTCTTGTCGCCGATTTTGGTAGAAAACGATTGTCGACGAGTCGTCGTGACAGATCCTTTCTGGGGATTCCAACGTGCATATTTGTTTTGCCACGAGTGAGGCGGTTCCGTTCGCGAAGACCGGAGGGTTGGCAGACGTCTGTGGCGCGCTCCCCTGCGAACTTGCGAAATTGGGTCATACTGTAACTTTAGTGATGCCCGCTTACCGAGGTATCACCCACCGTGGTCAGGCGGTGCAATCGACCGATATCGAAATGCAGATACCGGTGGGCGGCAAGTTGGTGGCCGCAAAGATTCTCGTCAGCCAACTCCCCGATAGCGACGTGACTGTCTATTTTGTCCAGCAGGATGATTATTTTGATCGGGATGGAGTCTACGGTGCGCAAGGAGTTGATTATGAGGATAACTGTGAGCGGTTCGTGTTTTTTTGCCGTGCCGTTATTCAGCTTATTCAGCAGGCATGCCTCGATGTCGATCTGATCCACGCACACGATTGGACAACAGGGCTGATTCCTGCACTTTTGAAGATTGAATCTGGCGATTCCGAACGATTGTCTCGCGTTGCGTCGTTGATGACGATCCATAATCTGGCATACCAGGGGACCTTCTGGCATTGGGATATGCTTTTGACGGGTATTGATTGGAAGTATTTTAATTGGCAGCAGATGGAATTTCATGGA
>JAYYJN010000349.1:0-3778 GCA_036146215.1 Planctomycetota bacterium | reverse complement strand
TTTGCGTTGGGCAGAGCGGTAAGAGTTCTGGTACGCGTTGTCGGATGGGGATCGGGGTGAGTCAACGAGGAGGGTGGCGACGCCCTCTCATTGTAAACCACCCGAGGGTTTACGTGCAGACACGGCAAGTGCAATAACCGGTCAACCAGGGTGACCATACGTGCACAGAAAAGGGTTAATTGCCGAATTTTTTTACTTAGTTTACCGCAAATTCAAACAGATTTTTTCCTCCTTCTTAGGCATCCTACGTTAGGAGTCGTCTCGTGACTCGGCCCAAACGACTGCTTGTCACGCCTTCCAGCGGGCGTCACAATGCACACGTCCTTATCGAAGGAAAGAGGGTTGCTCGCGGACTCTTGTGATCGTGGCTGTGAGATACCTCAAGTGGCCGAGCGCGGTTATTTTTGAATGGAATTTCGCAGACAATTTTTCAAGCGACCAGGGAGATATGGGATTTATGCCTTCAATGAGCATTCCAAAATTTGTCGAGAAAAAAGAGCGTGGTGAGAAGATCACCATGCTCACTGCCTATGACTATACAATGGCTCGTTTGCTGGACAGCGCAGGGGTCGATGGTCTGCTGGTTGGTGATAGTCTCGGCATGGTTGTCCAAGGCAAAGAGAATACGCTGCCGGTCACACTGGATGAAATGATCTATCATGCCGAAATGGTTGCTCGAGGTGCAAATTCGTCTTTAGTCGTGGTCGACTTGCCGTTTCCGGGACAATACGCGGGCATTGAAAAAACAATTGAAAATGCGGCTCGTGTGTTGAAAGAATCTTCTGCCCAGGCGGTGAAACTGGAGGTGAGTGCCAACGATGCTGAAGTGGTCGCAGCCTTGACATCGGCAGGCATTCCGGTGATGGCCCATTGCGGGCTCCGTCCGCAAACTGTCCATCAGATCGGTGGGTACAAGGTTCACCGTGATCAAGAGCAATTACAAATGGATGTGCTGGCAATGGAAAAAGCCGGTGCCTTCGCCGTCGTTCTGGAGTGTGTGCCCGCAGCCTTTGCGACTGAGGTCAGCACGCAAGTCGCAATTCCTACGATTGGTATCGGGGCCGGAGTTGGATGCGATGGCCAGATCTTGGTGGTTCATGACCTATTGGGAATTCCCGATGGAAAATTACCGAAGCACGTGAAAGCATATGCAGCCCTGGGTGAGCAAATCGTGGCTGCTGTCAAAGATTATTGCACCGATGTGCGGAACGGAGATTTTCCGGCGTACGATCAGACTTTTTCGTAGGCCGCTGACGGGGAATAGTTGAGGTTGGTTATGAGCAATCGGCTTGCAGATGCAACAAGTCCTTATCTGCTCCAGCACAAAGATAATCCGGTCGACTGGTATCCGTGGGGTGAGGCAGCCTTTGCGCGAGCTCGGGCTGAAAAGAAACCGATTTTTTTATCCATCGGCTATTCCGCGTGTCACTGGTGCCACGTCATGGAGAGAGAAAGCTTTGAAGATGCGGAACTGGCGCAATTGCTGAATGACCATTTTGTATCGATCAAGGTCGATCGTGAGCAACGTCCCGATCTTGATCAGATCTATATGCAGGCGGTCCAATCGCTCACTGGTCGCGGTGGTTGGCCGATGTCGGTTTTTTTAAACAATGAGGGCGAGCCCTTTTTTGGTGGAACTTACTGGCCGCCGCATCCGCGGCAGGGAATGCCCGGATTTAATCAGGTTTTGCATGCTGTTTCCGACGCCTGGCAGAATCAGCATGACAAAATCGCAGAACAAGCGGCGCGGCTGACAGCGAGCCTGGCCATCGATCGAACGTCTGCTCCCGAAAATCTGGACCCGTTGACAATTTTAGAAGCAGCCACAGCGGCACTGGAGCAGGCGTATGATGCAAACCACGGCGGGTTCGGGGGGCCGCCCAAGTTTCCCCACCCATTGGAAATTCGGCTTTGCTTGCGATTAGCGCGATGGCACGGACGCGAGAATCTGATGCACATGGCCTCGCACAGTCTTGATCAAATGGCCGCCGGCGGCCTCTATGACCAGTTGGGGGGAGGATTTCATCGCTATGCGGTCGATGCCCATTGGCTCGTTCCACATTTTGAAAAAATGCTGTATGACAACGCGCTGTTGGCCGGTTGTTACCTGGAGGCTTTTTTGGCCACCGGTCAGAATCGTTACCGTGAGATCGTGATTGAGACCCTTGATTACACTTTGCGGGAAATGCAGCATCCGGACGGTGGTTTCTACAGCACGCAGGACGCCGATAGCGAGGGTGTCGAAGGCAAATTCTTTGTCTGGAGTATCGATGAGATTAACGAAACGCTCGATAGAGATTCAGCAGATCTTGTCTGCGCGTTTTACAACGTGACCGCTGACGGTAATTTTGAGGGTCAAAATATCCTCCACCAAACACAGTCTCTCGAGGCATTTGCCGCGGCGCAGGGTCGTGATCAAGCGGAATGCAAACAGCAGTTGGACAAAGCGCGGCAAAAGCTATTTGCGGTACGTCAGCAACGCATTTGCCCCGCGCTTGACGACAAAATTCTTGCGGATTGGAATGGACTTTTGATCGATACGCTTGCACGCGCGGGAGCGGTGCTTGAGATGCCCCAATATCTGGATGCGGCGCGGCGAGCAAGTCACATGATCCACACCAAAATGCGTGATTTATCAGGTCGCCTGATGCATTCCTGGCGAGAGGGAGTCGCTGAGGGTATGGCGTTCGTTGATGATTATGCTGCACTATTGGGAGCCTGGATCACTCTTTACGAATGCACATTCGAAGAAGTCTGGGTCGATCGTGCCGTTGGATTAGCCGATGCGCTGCAGCAGCGATTTGAGGATTCGGAGCAAGGCGGCTTTTTCTTCACCGCCGACGATCACGAGCGACTCATTGTCCGCCGGAAGGAATTTTTTGATCAGGCAACGCCCAACGGCAACGCGTTGGCTGCCGAGGGCCTTCTAAGGCTGGCAGATCTGCTGGGAAGGGATGACTTTCGGCAATCCGCACAGCGGGCACTGGAGGTCGCAGGTGATACCATCCGGCAAGCACCGCTCGCTCAAGGGCAGAGCGTGCTCGCGCTGATGCGGCAAGCGACCGCAGTGCGTCAATGGGTAATGGTCGGCAGCGAGCCAAGCTCTGAGACACAGGAAATTCTCCACGATTTACGGCAGGCATACCTTCCCTATCACGTGCTTGCCTGTCGGTTAGACGATTCAATGTCCGCCTCTAGTGACGCCCTTGATCATCTCTTTCTGGATCGGCCGGTGGGGGTGACTTCGTGGGAGCTTCATTACTGTGAAGGTTACACGTGCTTAGCACCGGCTGGCACACTCGCCGCGGCGAAGACCCTGATCAAAAAGGCTGCGGAAAGTTAATCCGTGTGCTACGTCCGAGTGTCGGTTTCGGCATTGTAGGACTGTTGTGCCACGCGATAGATCTCAACGAGCGATTTGCCGGTTGCGCTGGCCAGTCGACGACAATCTTCATATTCTGGAGCAAAGCTCAGCATATTTCCAGGACGCTGGGCGACCACTCCCGAAACATCTCCCCACGGGGTGGTGACTTGGCATGTTTCGCGCGGCAATGTTGTCCGTGCCGCCTGCCACTTTCTCAGACCGAGAGTGGTCGAGTTTTGCAGGATCGCATCTTCCAGGTCGGTTAATTTTTCCCTGTCGCATAGCACGGTGAGCAGGACGCCGGGACGATTTTTTTTCATTTTAAACGGAGTGCAGTAGACATCAAATGCTCCGCGGTCAAACAAATTTTCGCTAAGATAAACCATCCAATCTCCCGTGGCATCGTCAAGTTGC
>JAYYJN010000348.1:0-6744 GCA_036146215.1 Planctomycetota bacterium | reverse complement strand
GGAGTCAGCCCACCGATGATGATCGCGACCTGCGCCCGCAGCATATGAACGATATGGTGGGGCAGCGGGATGTTTATGAGCGCATTGAGATTGCGGTCGATGCGGCCACCAAGCGAGAGGAACCTTTGGGCCACATTCTTTTCGATGGTCCACCCGGACTTGGGAAGACGACTTTCGCGACTTGCATTCCTCGTGACTTGGGTGTCGGTTTTCAGATTGCGAGCGGCGCGGCGCTTGCAGCCCCCAAAGATTTGGTCCCCTATTTGACCAATGCCGAGGAAGGCTCAGTGTTATTTATCGATGAGATTCACCGACTGCCGAAAACGGTGGAAGAATTTCTTTATCCAGCCATGGAAGATTTTCGCATCGATATCGTGCTCGGTGAAGGGGTTAATGCCCGTACCCTCTGCATGAACCTGAAGCCGTTTACATTAATCGGCGCCACGACGCGTAGCGGGTTGCTTTCCGCACCGCTCCGCGATCGCTTCCAGATGCGGGAGCATTTGGATTTCTATACGGTCGAAGAGCTTTCGGAAATCGTTCTCCGGAATGCCGGCAAACTCGGGGTCGGAATTGATGAAGATGCGGCAGGCGAAATCGCACGCCGCAGCCGCGGAACGCCCCGGCTAGCAAATAATCGACTCCGTTGGGTCCGCGATTACGTGACGAGTCGCGCCGATGGTCGTATCTCGTATCAACTCACGTGCGATGCCTTGCAGATGCAGGGCATCGATCAAGCGGGACTTGATCTTCAGGATCGTAAGTATCTGGAGACCATTTTGCGTGTCTTCCAAGGTGGCCCAGTGGGAGCCGAAGCGATCGCCCATACCATGAATGTGCCGCCCGATACGCTGATTGACGAAGTAGAACCCTTTCTCCTGCGGACCGAATTGGTGGTGCGCACACCGCGTGGTCGTCGACTGACAGAGGCCGGTTTTGATCATCTCGGGGTTGCGGCCCCTGAAAATCTAGAAGACGAAGATTCTGAGGAGGATCGGCCGCTTTTCGAGTGAACCGGCCTGCAATGGGCCATTGCATCGTCGGGGGGCGGTTGTTAGGGTGAAAAGCCTGGTGGGAGCGGTAAAATCCGCCCTGGATCAAATTGTGAGATGCAAAGAGTCGGGAGCATAGGTCATGGCCGTGCCAAAGCGTAAACATTCGAATTCACGGACCGGGAAGCGGCGGAGTCATGACGCGCGGCGACCCCGCCAGTTGACGCTTTGCCCGAAGTGCAGCAGCTCGGTTCCCACACACACGATCTGTCCCGTTTGCGGTTGGTATATGGGCCGCAATGTGGTTGCTATCGAGGAATAAATAGCAATTTGAGTAAGACAGCGTTTCTCTTTCCCGGGCAGGGGGCTCAGACTGTAGGCATGGGGCAGGCATTGTACGCCTCGCTTCCGAAGGCCCGTACGCTATACGACTCGGCTGGTGAGATTCTGGGTTATGACCTCGCGAAGCTGTGTTTTGAGGGGCCGCAGGAAAAGCTTGACTCGACTGTCATCAGTCAACCAGCGCTGTTTGTCACAAGCTTGGCGGTTCTCGAGTCTTTGCGATCAGCACAGCCCGAGGTGGTTGATAGTTGCACCGCGGCAGCCGGTCTGAGTTTAGGAGAATATACGGCACTGGTTTTTGCAGGCGTGCTCAGTTTTGAGGATGGACTGCGGGTGGTACAGCGGCGGGGTGAGGCGATGCAGCAGGCGGCTGATCAAACGCCGAGTGGCATGGTCAGCATTCTCGGATTGGAAAAAGAACAGGTCGAATCGCTTTGTGTTCAAGCTGCGGGCGATGATGTATTACAGATTGCAAACTATCTGTGTCCGGGCAATATTGTGATTTCTGGTGATCGGGCGGCGTGTGAGCGGGCCCAGCCACTTGCCCTTGAAATGGGTGCGATGAAGGCCATTCCGCTTGCGGTGGCCGGAGCCTTTCATACCCCGATCATGGGGTCTGCAGTGACCGAATTGACCGAGGCGTTGTCGTCGGTTTCATTTGCATCGCCGCGGATTCCGGTGGTTTTGAACGTCGATGGCGCATTTCATGATGATCCGGCGACGATTCAACAGCTTCTCGCCCGCCAAGTCGTCGAACCGGTGCGCTGGGAATCTTCGATGCGTCTACTCCTGGACGGCGAGACGCAGGAATTTTATGAAGTGGGGCCGGGTCGTGTACTCCGCGGTTTGCTGCGGCGGATCGAAAGAAAAATCACCTGCCACACATTGGCATAAACGGAAGGAAGGAAGAAGTAGCATGGCTGATGCAAACCAAGCAATGGTTGTTGATTTGTCGGGAAAGGTGGCTCTTGTCACCGGTGCATCGCAGGGTTTGGGGGAAGCAATGGCGGTGCGGCTGGCGAAGGCGGGCGCCAAGGTGGCTTGCGTAGCCAGAAGTGCCGATAAGTTGGCTGCAGTCGTTGAGCAAATCACGGCGTCCGGCGGTGAGGCAGCTGCATTCCCTTGTGATGTCACCGATTCGGAAAGCGTCACAAAAGTGGTCGACGAGGTGACCGAACGCTGGGAGCGACTCGATATTCTGGTCAATAACGCGGGAATTACCCGTGATACTTTGATCCCTCGAATGGGCGACGATGAGTGGGATATTGTCCTCAATACTAATCTTCGCGGGGCTTTTCTGTTTACGCGGGCGGCAACGATGCCCATGATGCAGCAGCGTTTTGGCCGAATTATCAATATTTCGAGCGTCTCTGGTGCAGTGATCGGTAATCCGGGGCAAGCGAACTATTCCGCCTCCAAGGCAGGGCTGGTTGGGCTTACGAAAACCGTGGCCCGGGAACTGGGAAAGCGGAAAATTACGGTCAATGCAATCACCCCCGGGATTATCGAGAGCGAGATGACTCAGGCAGTGGGCGACGACTACATCAAGGAATTTAAAAAGCGCATACCAGCAAACAGGTTAGGGCAAGCTGAGGAGGTTGCGGACCTGGTGGTCTTTTTGGCGAGCGATGCAGCGGCGTACATTAATGGGACGGCGATTGCGGTCGATGGCGGCATGACCTGCTAATCCATGGATGATGCCGAAAAACCCAAATCGGTCGGCGCAAGCAGGTAGCTGAAACAATGTGGGGCAGATGTTATAGACATGCCGGGAAAAACAGGTTATATCTGTGACTCAACTTGAAAACCCCCTCAATTTATTTGGACCGCCGGGGTACCGGTTGGGCGGTTCGTTCGCCATGCGAGCTGATTCTTCGGAAGGATCGGTTCAGGAAAACACGATCTCTTTGGAGGATAGACCAGGTGGCCTCAGTTGAAGAACGAGTGATCGATATCGTCGCCGAGCAACTCGGTGCTGATAAAGAAAAAATTAATACGGATACTCATTTCGTGAATGATCTGGGTGCGGATTCGCTCGACACGGTGGAGCTCGTGATGGAGCTAGAAGAAGAATTCGACATCAACATTCCAGATGACGCAGCCGAGAAAATTCAAACAATCGGCGAAGCAGTGAAGCACATTGAAGAGAGCGTTCAATCCTCTTCATCCTAATTTCGATTTCGCGATCTTAAAAAGAGTAATGGACTGAGCATGAGACGACGGGTTGTCGTAACGGGTCTCGGTGCGGTCACTTCCATAAGCTGTCAGGTTGAGGACCTCTGGAAGAAAATTCTGGCGGGTCAAAGTGGTGTTCACGAACTGACGGTCTTTGATACTCAAGAGTTCAAAGTTCATTTTGGTGGTGACATCGCCGACTGGTCGACCGATGGGTATCTCCCGGCAAAGGAGGCGAAACGCGTTGATCGCTTTGCGCAGTTTGCATTGGTGGCCGGCACGGATGCGGTGAATTGTTCCGGCATAGATTTTGATTCTGAGGATCCGTTCCGCTGTGGTGTAATTCTGGGGTCGGGGGTTGGCGGACTCAACGAAATTGAAACGCAAGTGGGTCGACTGTTGACGAAGGGACCAGACAAGGTCTCAGCCTTCACCATTCCTAAACTGATGGTCAACGCAGCAAGTGGCCACATTTCGATTCGGTATGGATTGAAAGGTCCGAATGCCGCAGTTGCCACCGCCTGTGCGTCGGCGACCAATGCGATTGGAGACGCCTTCAAGGTGATTCAGCACGATGAGGCAGATGTAATGGTAACTGGCGGTACGGAAGCGGCCGTCACCCCGATGGGAATCAGTGCTTTTTCAAACATGCGCGCCCTTTCCGAGCGGAACGATGATCCCCAGCATGCGAGTCGACCTTTTGATGCTGATCGTGATGGTTTTGTGTTGAGTGAAGGTGCCGGCATCATGGTGATTGAAGAACTCGAACATGCCCAGCGCCGCGGCGCGACGATTTATGGCGAACTGCTCGGGTATGGTGCCAGTGGCGATGGAGGTCATATTACGCAGCCCAACGAAGATGGGCGGTCTGCCGCTCAGGCGATGTCGCGTGCACTGGCCGATGCGGAGGTAGACCCCTCTCAAGTCGACTATATCAATGCACATGGAACGAGCACGCCACTTGGTGATGTGGCCGAAACGGCGGCCATTAAGTCAGTCTTTGGCGAGGGTGCGACGGACTTGAGTATCTCGAGCACCAAAAGTCAATTGGGGCATCTGCTGGGTGCTAGCGGAGGTGTTGAGCTGATCTTTTCTCTGTTGGCCATTCGCGATCAAGTCGTGCCACCGACGATTAACCTGGAGAATCCTGACCCGAAGTGCGATCTTGATTACACGCCGAACACGCCGCGAGAGAGAAATGTACAGGTGGCGATGTCCAACAGTTTTGGGTTTGGTGGACATAATGGCACCGTCGTGGTCGGGTCGCTCCGCTAGCGTTCTACTTGGGTGCTTGCAGTGCCCGGATTCGCTCTTGCCTGCGTAGGGCGCGATTTCTATACTCCGCCCCGATCGCTACGATCACCTCAGGGTTAACTGCCTTGGGGGTTGCTGCACAAAAAGCCTCGGCCTTTCCTGTTAAGGAGTTTTCCTAATGTCGGCTATCACACGTTACCACCGCGCCGCGTATTGTTTTGCGGCATTTTTCGTGGCTATTTTTGTGTTGCGATCCGCTTTTGGCCAAAATGCTCCGCAGGCATGGAGACCCCCAAGTGGCACCGCCGTTGCCCCGATCCGCGCGACCGCACCGAAGCAGGCGAAGCCTGCGCAAACTGCGGCTCGTGCGCCACAGCGATCCGCACACGCACAGTTGCAGCAAGTCTCTGCCTCCAGTGCCGCCGGAAAGCCAATCAATCGGTTGCCAAACGATCACAAGCAGGTGTGGCGAGAATACGATATCTCACCCTACACCACTCGTGTCGATTCCAAC
This sequence comes from Planctomycetota bacterium, assembly GCA_036146215.1. Classification (GTDB taxonomy): domain Bacteria; phylum Planctomycetota; class Planctomycetia; order Pirellulales; family UBA7805; genus UBA7805. The sequence continues at coordinate 1,467 of JAYYJN010000348.1, read as the reverse complement.
GGCGCACCTCCTCAGCAAGCGATTGTTGATTGGATTCTACGTGATACGGGATATGCAAGTTGGCATTCGGATGTGGTCGCCGTTTTAAGTGGTACGCCCCGTTCGCTGCGCGTGTACCATACACCCGAAATGCAACAGGCCGTTGCCCGTATCGTCGATCGCTACGTCTCATCTGCAAGTAAAACCTACATGTATGGGTTACACATTTATACGATCGGCCACCCTGATTGGCGGACGCGGGCGCAAAGGTTGCTCCACTCGGTTCCTGTGCAATCAGAAGGAGTGGAGGCCTGGCTCGTTGCACGCGAAGACGCCATGTTGCTCCGCGAAGAGCTTTCCCGGAGAAGCGATTATCAAAATCATGGATCCCCCAAATTGTTGGTCCCCAATGGCCAAAATACGATCGTAAATTTCAACCGTGAGCAGCCCTACATCAAAAGTCACCTGGCACCCGAAAGCACACCCGGAGCGCAAGATGCCAATGTTGCAGAGTTGACCGAAGGACTTGTGGTGGAAGTCAATCCGCTTATGTCGCTCGACGGAACCACGGTCGATGCCATGATCCGATGTCAGTTGGAGCAAGTGGAGAAATTAGTTTCCGTAAAGCTGCAGTCGCCGCCCGGCGTGAATCGAGGCAAGCCTTGGTACAACATCGATGTGCCGCAACGGGTTTCATGTGAATTTCATGAGCGATTTCGTTGGCCAAGAAATAAAGTTCTGTTGATTAGTCTAGGCGTCGTCCCACGACCTGTTCCTCACTTCAGCATCGCCAAAACCGTAAAGCTGCCGATGCCCAAATCACCGCCGCGAGGTGATCTTTTGCTATTTGTTGAGCATAAAGGGGATGCAGTGGACGCCGATACGGCCGATGGAAGCCGAGCCGGGGCAACGCAAGACTTTCGCGGTCGCTATTAAACACTGCCGCTCCATGGTGGGTGAGGTTTGCTGTTTGTCTCGACGGAGTTGAACTTCGTCGCTACAATGCCCGCTTAATTGTTCTCAATCGGCAACCCCTCTAGGCGTTATGACAGCCTCTTCTCCTCAGCGTCGGATTGTGATTTCCGGAATGGGCCTCATCAGTCCTCTCGGCGATACTCCGCAATTGCTATGGGATCATCTAGCGAGCGGGAAGAGCGGGGTGCAGGCCTATGACACGATGCAAGGTTGCAGCGACGGCCCCTCATTTGCGGCAATCGCCGATGCCTTCTCTGGAAAGGTTGATGACTTCGGAGAACTCCAGAAAGATCAGAAAAAGATGATACGCAAAGGGCTCAAGTTGATGAGCCGCGAGACCCAAATGGGTGTTGCAGCGGCCCAACTGGCCCTTCAGGATGCGGGCTTTGTTCCGGGCGCTATGGAGCCGGAGCGGTGTGGCTGCATTTTCGGAACCGACTATATGTTGACGATGCCGGAAGATTTCGCAGATGGAATTGCGGCGTGTGAATCTTCAGAGCCCTCCGAAGCAGG
>JAYYJN010000347.1:0-3707 GCA_036146215.1 Planctomycetota bacterium | reverse complement strand
AGCCGAAGATGGTGAAACTTTACGGTGCAGGTGGGCTTAAAGGCCTGGAAGCCTACCAAAGCGGTATCGTGATTTCGGCCGATGGCCATATTCTGACCGCTTGGAGTTATGTCCTAGACACGGAGGGGATTCGCGCAACGCTTCATGATGGACGCACGTTTGAGGCCGAGGTCGAAGGTGTGGATCCGTGGTTAGAGATTGCAATTCTAAAAATAGATGTTGATGATTTGCCGCATTTTACACTCGAAAATGCGGTGACCGGACGCATGGGAGAACGAGTTCTGGCGTTTAGTAATCTCTTCGGTGTCGCCACCGGGCCGGAACCGGTAAGTGTTCAGCGGGGGGTCATTTCAGCAGTCACAAAGTTGACGGCTCGGCGGGGAGTTTTTCAGACCGCATACGAGGGACCCGTTTATGTACTCGACGCGATGACTAACAATCCGGGAGCTGCAGGTGGCGGACTTACGAATATCGATGGAGATCTGCTGGGGCTGCTGGGAAACGAACTTAAAAACAGACAAAACAACACGTGGCTCAACTATGCGCTGCCGGTAGCGGCCGTTCGGGAGTCGGTGGAAGCCATGATTGCAGGTCGTCCCCAGGTGCCGCCGGAAAAAAATCGCCTTCCGGTCCGTCAACCGATCGACCTGAGGAAACTAGGTCTTGGCGTCGTTCCCGATGTGGTGGATGCCACCCCACCTTTTGTCGACGCGGTTGCCAGTGGGTCGCCCGCTGCCGAAGCCGGGTTCCTGCCCGACGATCTGGTGCTGTTTATTGGTGATGTGCTGGTGCCTTCGATCGGAGCCTTGCAGCGAACGTGTGAGCGAATCGAGAGTGGTGGCACACTCCGCGTATTGGTCCGTCGAGGAGAGGATCTAAAGAAATTGGAGTTACAGACCGAAATCTCTGCGGCATTACCTGAGGCGACCGGAGCGACCACCCCATGAGAGTCCATGCTTCTGTCGATCACCGGCCACTGCATCGGCTCCGACAAGCGCGACAAGCGCGACAAGCGACTGTTATTTTGCTGGCGATGCTTGCCGCCGGACCGTTGGCACGGCCGTCGTCCGCGCAAGATTTGTCGCGTCTCGAAGAACAAGCCATTCAGGCTGCGGCCGAGCGTGTGGCCGATTCACTGGTGCAGATTCAATGTGTGGGCGGCAGACAACGCGTAGAGGGAATGGCGCTGGGCGATGGTCCCGGAACAGGCTTGATCGTGTCTCCGGATGGACTCATTGTCACCAGCCAATTTCATTTTGCACGCACGCCCAATGCGATTCTGGTGACATTGCCCACCGGCGAGCGGCTAGCTGCCCGACGCTTGGCCACCGACAGTAGTCGTGGACTGGTTTTGCTGAAGGTGGATTTGCCCGCTGGTAGTCCGCCCCTAAAAGTCTCCCCTTTGGCGAGTATGGCGTCTGCCCGCCCAGGGGCGTGGGCGGTTGCGGTCGGTAGAGCGTTTGACCCGGATGCAGTGAATGTTTCGGTCGGTGTGATCAGTGCCACCGACCGCATTTGGGGAAAAGCGATTCAGACCGATGCCAAAATCTCACCCAGCAATTATGGCGGAGTGCTGGTCGATATCGCTGGCCGTGTGTGGGGACTGCTGGTGCCGTTGTCACCGGGTCGTGAAAGCAAAGTGGCAGGGGCGGCGTGGTATGACTCGGGTATCGGGTTCGCGATTCCTTATGAGACGATTCGCAAGATTCTCCCTCGCCTCTCGCGGGGAGAGGATTTGCAAAGTGGCTTTCTGGGTGTCAGTTTGGTGAGTGAGCAGAATTTGTTCGGTATCGTTCCGCAGATTCAACGTGTCCATCCTGATTCACCGGCCGCGACGGCGGAGCTGCAACAGGGGGACCGGATTGTGGCAATTGATCGTCAACCGGTCGGCACCATCGCTGAACTCAAATATCAGTTGAAACCCCATCTTGCCGGCGATGAGGTGGAGATTCTTATCGAGCGCAACGGCGTGCAAGTGGGAAAGACCTGCGTTCTGGTCAATGCGGATTCGATTGCATGGATCAAACCGGAAGCGGGAAAACAGAAACCACCCGCTGCGGGTCAAATGCCTCCGCAACGAAAACAGAGTCGCGATCCGCTTGATCGTCTCTAATGCACCAAACCCGCCACGCGTCGACGATCGATATCCGATATCGATTCCAAGACAAAAATTCCCGCGAGGTCGGGCGGCTCGGGCGGAGGTTTATATCCGTTTCACCAGACGGATTAGCATCACGACAATGACTGCACCGACGGTGGCCGTGATGATCAGATCGAGATATCCGCCACCCAGCGAGATTCCCAAAAGATCGAATAAATAATATCCTGCGAAGGCGCCTGCAACGGCAACCATCATATCTCCGATGAGACCGAAGCCCCCGCCGCGAGTGATCACGCCGGCAAGCCAACCGACAAAGATCGCAATGACCAGCAAGGTGATAATTTGTCCCACGTCGAAAGACTTGATTTCAGCAGGCATGATCGGGATTTCCGAAAACGTTCTACTCGGCGGCGGCTGGAACGGGTTGCTCTGTCGCACCAGGGTCCCCAGGCGGCAGTGCCTCGTCATCGCTGATCACATACAAGAACATCGCCAGGAGCATCAATCCAATCACGACCCAGGTCTTCCAGTCCTTGTGAGCCCCCTTCTTTTTTTTGTGCTGCTGCTGGTGATGGTGGTCGTGCTTGTGGTGTGAGTGGCTCATGGCAATCCGTTTAAGTGGTTTGAGTGGTTTATGGAAAGAAAATAATTCGTGTGCTTTGTGGGTCGCATGCTATGTGGGTCATGTGCTATGTGGCGTGAACCTCAAGTGATTCGACCTGCCCTTGAAGTAAATCACGTCCACCGACCACCTCTTCGGCCGTCCCATGCAGAATAACGAGGCAGCAACCGTTGCGAAGCTGCTGGTCGTAGAGGGCCAAAGAATCCTTGGAGAGTCCCAGATGCAAGAGACCCGCAAACACCGCCTCGATGCCTCCGAGCACCGCCCCGCCCTCCAATCCGCCGACAATCATGCTCAGCATCGGCCCACCAACCAGCAACGGACCGATTCCGGGAATGAATAGAAAGCCCGCCCCGGCCAATGCGCCGAACAAGCCACCCCATAGGGCTCCCTGCTTGCCCCAGAACGCCATCGACTCACCGGTTGTCACATAGCCGTGGACATGGGCATCTTCCGGGTGGTCTTTACCGACAACCGAAATTTTTTTTTGATCGTATCCGCCGTCGGTCAGGGTTTTGACCAAGGCAGTCGCCTGGTCATGATCCGATGCAACGGCAATGCAAACGTTATGGTCGGCCATGCTTTTCTTCCTTCGCGAAATGCGTATGGCTTCCCCCGCCATCGCTGTCACCCATTCTCTCGACTCACGATCCCTTGTAAAGGGCACCGTCCATTTTCAGAGTCAATGGCTGGCTGTATCCTGCGCGGTTTGCGCTGTGATTGATGGCGGTGCCGGTGCGGCGGTGGAAAAAGGGAATCTTAAGTCTGTCGTTTTAAGGCGCAGGGCATTTCCAATCACCGAGACGCTACTGAGGCTCATCGCCAAAGCGGCGATCATCGGGTTGAGCATTAAATGGGGTGAAAGCGGATACAGAATGCCGGCCGCCAATGGCACTCCGAGGAGATTGTAGCCAAACGCAAAATAGAAGTTTTGACGAATATTTCTCATCGTGGCCTGACTCAGCTTGCGTGCCTGCAGAATTC
>JAYYJN010000346.1:0-6876 GCA_036146215.1 Planctomycetota bacterium | reverse complement strand
GAGTCTATCGTCACGCGCTTGACCAAAACCCCGATATTACACCTCAGATGCGGATCGAAATGAGCCGCTGGCTCAAGAAGGAGCGAGCGGCTGCAAACAAGTCGGGTGATCGTTCAGGTGGTAGTTGACACCGTTGAATTGGGCCGACTAGACTCAAACAACTTAAAGAAGCCCTTTCTTGTGAAGGGTGACGAGCACGCCCCCTTCGTCTAGTGGCCCAGGACATCGGATTCTCAGTCCGAAGACAGGGGTTCGACTCCCCTAGGGGGTGCTCCGTGGCTAAACGGGTTTTCGCAATCATCTGCAGAGGCGCAGTACAGCACGCATTCAGTCTTTGGATGGCTCCAGCCAGAGCGGTAGCGAACCTGCGGCCGGCAACTCAATGCAGCGGACCCGGCTGATTGCTTCATGCCCGTCAATCTCCTCGATCAGGGTCGTGCTTGCCGGCCCATCAAGATTCAAGATACCGATTGCTTCCCCTCCGGGTGACGCGCGGCCCACAGCCATCTGTGCGATGTTGACATCGTATCGACCGCAGATCGTACCCACTGCGCCGATAATCCCCGGAACATCGCTGTGCTGAAAAATGAGCAAATGACCATCGAGGAATGCTTCCAGCTGATGCTCGCCCAACTGGACCAATCGGGGCATGTTTTTACCGAACAGGGTACCAGCCACCACGCGGTCGCCGTCGCGTGTGGTCAGATGGGCTCGAATCGAGGAGGCAAACGCGCCGCGACCGGGTCGTTTATCCTCAATCAACTCAATCCCACGTTCGCGCAACAGGAGCTCCGCACTGACAATGTTGGGTTCGTCGTCCAATACGCCCGAAAGTAATCCGCAAGCGAAACTGCTGCTCAAAAGTGACGTCTGTCGCTCTGCTACATCCCCGCGATATTCCAGACGACAACTTTCGGCCGTGGAAGCATCGAGTTGTCCAACCATCCGACCAAGCCGATATGCAAGATCAAGATATCCTCGCATGCTTTCAACCGTTTGTGCATCGAGCGGTGTCATATTAACCGCATGCCGGATGTTGCCGCTGATGAGAAAGTCGATCAGTAGTTGAACACCTTCAACCGCTACCTGAGTCTGAGCCTCTTCCGTGCTGGCACCCAGGTGGGGCGTGCATAAGACCCCTTGCATCTCAAAAAGAGGATGGTCCGTGCAGGGTTCCTCTGCATAAACATCGAGCGCCACCCCAGCGAGCACACCGCTCTGCAGACCATCGACCAGCGCCTGCTCATCATAAATGCCACCCCGGGCGCAATTGATTAATCGGGCTCCGGGTTTGATTTTTTGAAGTTGTCCACTGCCGATCAGGCCCCGCGTCTGGTCTGTCAGCGGGGTATGAACCGTTAAGTAATCGATTTCAGGTAGCATGGCATCCACGTCGTCAAACATCTCGACACCGATTTCAGCCGCCCGGGATGCAGAAAAAAACGGGTCGTAGCCCAACACGCGCATTTCAAGCGCTTGAGCGCGTTCCGCCACCGCCTGGCCGATACGACCCATGCCGACGATGCCGAGCGTTTTCCCGGCGACTTGCGCCCCGGTAAATTTTTTTCGGTCCCAACGGCCCTCTCGCAGCGACTGATAGGCAGGCGCTACATTCCGTGATAAGGCAAGCATCAAGGTAACCGCATGTTCGGCCGTACTGAGAGTATTGCCGGTCGGGGTATTCATCACCACAATCCCTCTGCGAGTGGCGGCCTGCTTGTCGATATTGTCGGTTCCCACCCCCGCCCGGACGATTGCTTTGAGTCGCGTATTACCCTCGAGAGATTCAGCGGTAATTTTGACCCCGCTGCGCAAGATTACGCCGTCATACTGATCAAGTGCCTGACGAAGTTCTTCACCTGCCATCCCGGTCCGTACATCAAACTGGACGCGGGTGTCCGACTCCAACAGTTCGATTCCCTCAGCAGCAAGATTATCTAGCACGCAAATGCTCGGCACAGGCAACTCCTCTTCATGGCTTGTTCAGAACTCAATATCTAGCTGTTTTTTTTAAAAAAGGCATGCATAAACTCTGCTAAACGTTCCACGCCCTCGCGAGGCATAGCATTGTAGATTGAAGCGCGAATGCCGCCTACGCTACGGTGTCCCTTGAGATTGCAAAGCGATTGCTCTGCTGCCTGCGCGATAAACTCGGCTTGAAGGGCGTCACTCGGAAGCTGGAAGGTAACGTTCATTAAACTACGAGAATCGGTTTCGGCGTGGGGCCGATAAAATCCCGAAGAGGCATCGACTACCTCATAGAGCAGTGCCGCCTTCTGTTGATTGAGCTGATGCATTTTTTCGAGCCCACCGATCGTATGGATCAGCCAGTCGGTTACCAGTTTCACGATGTAAATTCCAAAGGTGGGAGGCGTGTTGTAGCACGAATTGTTTTTCACGTGGTTTTCGTAGCAGAGCATACCCGGTTTGGCCGGATCGACTTCGCCGAGCAAATCGTCTCGAATAATCACCACCGTGACACCGGCAGGCCCAGCATTTTTCTGCGCGCAGGCGTAGACGAGACCATAGCGTTCGATTGCGAGGGGCCGGTAGAGAAAATCACTCGACGCATCGGCAACCAGCGGGACAGTTCCCGTGTCAGGTTCTTTTTGGAATTGCACCCCCTGAATTGTTTCGTTCGATGTGAAATACGCATAGGCGGCATTGGCATCAAGTTCCAGTTCATCGTTTGAGGGAATTCGTTTGTATTGCGTTTCTTCCCCACTCCAGGCTTCACGTACTGAGCCTTCGCGACGCGCCTCGATGATTGCTTTCTCTCCCCAAGTTCCAGTGGTGATATAATCGGCTGATCGGCCATGGAGAAAGTTCATGGGGATCATCGAAAACTGCAGACGAGAACCACCCTGAAGAAAAATAACGCGGAAACGATCTGATAATCCCAAAAGCTCTCTCAGATTAGCCTCTGCCGCTTCGAGTATGGTCGTAAACGCTTTACCGCGATGGCTAATTTCGAGGATCGAAGCACCCGCACCGGGAAGGCACATTAGTTCCTGCTGTGCGTTGCGTAAAACTTCCTCCGGTAAGACAGCTGGTCCGGCAGAAAAATTAAACACGCGTTCGTTCATTGCATCGGTTCCTAACGCTTTCAATTCATTGTCTCTTTCACAACAATCTATCCCGCACCATTCGACCACTCGGTGCAGAGTTGGGCATTTCCTTGCTGCGAGTTGCTGCGAGTTGCTGCGAGTTGCTGCGAGTCGCCCGAAGTCCGCCGGATGTCGTGCACGCTGCCGATTGTAGGAGTTGGTATGCAGGGGCGAAAGGGTCGGGGGGGGGGGGCCCCCCCGCCGTCCCGCTCACCTATACTTATTTGCCAACTGGGAAAGCCGACTAACCTTTTTTGAGCCTTGGCATCGGTATGTTGAAATCTCTGGGTCGTCTTCTGCAGATCGGGGGCCTCATTCTTTTGCCTCTGGCCATGTTCATGGAGTTATCCGGTCAACTGGGCCGGCGTGGTGTTGCCGAGTTATTGCTGATGCTGGTGACCGGAGCGGCTGCCTTTGTTCTAGGCCGTTTTATCGAAGGCTATGCCCGCTAGAGTCGAGAAGACTCTCTCTTTCCCCGCAATTCACGCCCGTTTATACTGGTATTCATCGGTTTGGTGCATCGGTGACCTTTTGCCTCGGTGAGCACTTCCGGCACTGCTTTGGCCAGCCTCGGGGCAATCCCGAACAACAGACAAGAGGCCGTTTTGAATCTGCGGTTCCCCATTCTCGGGCTAGTGTTGAGTTTGGTCTATGGCCATGCTTTTGAGCTAACTGCAGATTGGCCGATCTTACGAACAACGCCGAACAGCGGGATCCAACTGCAACCGGCTCAGGTTGGTGATCTTCCAGGCGAAGCAACCCTAATGCAAATGCGTCTGGCTGCGCTGATTGAAGAGAAAAATTGGGAAGAGGCGATAGCCGCGTTTTTTAAACTGATTGACCGTTATGGCGATCTGTCGATCGCGATCGGTGATGAAAGTAATCGGTATCTGAGTGTTGCGACTTACGGACATATGCTGCTGGCGGACTTGCCACCAGAGGCGATTGCCCTTTATCGTGACCGCGTGGATGCAGCGGCGGGAGACTGGTATCGCGGTCTACGAACTGTGACGAATCCGACCTCGGAGCAGGTGGGTCAGCTCGACCAATTTTTCTGCAGTCGATACGGTGATGATGCATTGCTCCTTTTGGGTGATCGGGCACTGGAGCGTGGTCATTTTGATCAAGCGCGGGAGTATTGGCAGCGGATCCATGCGTCATGGACGGCCGAAGGAGGCCTTGGCTTCTGGCACGCTTACCAGGGAATCCCGCCAGAGCAGTTGATCGAATCGCTGCAGAGTAAAAGGCCCACATTGCAGGATGCATCCCGCGACCGTCACGACCTGTTCTACCCCGACTCCGACCTCGATTTAGCCACCGTCGGCGCTCGCTTGGTGCTGGCTTCAATTCTGCAGCGCGATTTGTCGCGGGCGGAGTGGGAGCTTAGTGTATTTCGAGGATTGTTTCCCGAGGCACAGGGTTGGCTCGCGGGTAAGGATAACGTATATGCTGATACCCTCGAGCAACTTCTCGCAGAACAGTCCGAGCGAGAGCAGATCACTCGGCAGAAAAATATAGACCAGTCGATTGAGCAGCAAAGAGAATCGCAGCAGACATGGCCCACGTTTGCAGGCTCGCCGACTCGCAATCGATTGTTCTATCGCGCTGTTGATTTCTCTCCGGTTCCTCTTTGGGAATGGTCTTATGCCCGCGTAATGCCCGCTGTCGAACTGCCGCATCGCGAAAATCGGGAAACGCAAAACTCGCAGAACGCTCGCGCGGCAACGAACCGTTCGGACGATTTGTACTTTTACCCGCTAATTGTTCGGAATTGGGCCTTGCTCAAAAATAGCAGCCAAATCTTTGCCTTAAACATCGGTAACGGTCAGCCTGCGTTTGAGGGGAGTCAGTTCGGCCAGATTTATCCGCAGGGCGAGCTTGTTTCCCGCGAGGTAAAACGCGACGCGCGTAACCATCTGGCTGCCGACCCGTGGTTGCCGCCACAGTATTCTATGACTTTCTTCGAGGGCCGACTCCTGGCACGTATGGGGACACAACTGACAAGCCGGGCGGTCGGGTTTGATTCGGGTTACGCCGGCAATCGTATCACATGTCTTGATCTTGATCGTGAGGGCGCGCTGGAATGGAATTTTCCTTCGAAAGATGAGGAGCGAGAGTTTGACCGTGAGAAGTGGTCATTTGAGGGACCGCCACTAGCTGATCGTAATGGCGTCTATGTCGTAATGCGCCGCGGCGCGATGCAGGCTATCAGTTACGTGGCTTGTCTCGATTTGCAGACCGGCAAGCTGCGGTGGCGTCAAGAGGTGTGCCGCGCGAACACACCGGCTGGCGGGGTGCGAAATGAAATTACGCACACGTTGTTGACGCTCTCAGAAGGGCACCTCTATCTCAATACAAATCTTGGTGCGGTCGCATCACTTCGCACCCAAGATGGAAAATTGCGGTGGGCATATCGTTATGTCCGCGCTCAGGCAGATGCAGGCACGAATCTACCGTCGCATTTCCGCCGCGGGCTGAATCCCTGTGTGGTGGTAAGGGGAGTGGTGGTTGTCGCGCCGCGTGACAGTGCATCGCTGATGGCGTTTGACGCTCACACAGGACAATTGCTTTGGAAAAGCGCACCAATGACTTCGTCCCCGATTCATATATTGGGCGTCGCCGGCGATATGGTATTGGCGACCGGTGAAAATCTCTGGTGGTTCAATATGGTCACCGGGAGGGCCCACGCTGTCTGGCCTCAACCGGGCAATCGTGGCGGTCCACGCGGCTATGGCAAAGGAATTTTGGCAGGTGGTCGCGTCTATTGGCCGACACGAGATGCAGTCTTTGTGTTTGATCAAAGGTTGGTGGATAATGGTGATCGAAGCTACCCGCTGCAACGTGGTATCATTCCTTTGAAGCGACCTGATCTGCCCGATGGAAATCAAGCCGAGAGTGGCAATTTGGTCGCCGGAGGTGGATTTTGTTTGATTGCGGGTAAAAATCGTCTGCAGGCATTTCCTCTGCCGCCATTGGAAGCCAAACCAAATCCGGAAAACAGAAACTAGTATAATTTTTCATTGGAAAGTGATTGATGTCAGAGCACGAAGATCTTCAAGCCGCCGAACAGCTCAGCCAAGCATATCGACGGATTGCCTCCGAACTTTCAAAGGTGATTGTCGGTCAAGAGGCGGTGATCGAAGAATTGTTGATCGCACTGTTTGCGCGGGGTCATTGTCTACTGGTGGGGGTTCCGGGACTGGCGAAAACTTTGTTGATCCACACGCTGGCCGACACGCTCTCTTTGAAATTCAATCGCATTCAGTTCACCCCCGACCTGATGCCTTCTGACATTACAGGGACAGAAGTGATCCAGGAAGATAAAGCCTCGGGAGTCCGCGAGTTGCGTTTTCTTGAGGGCCCGATTTTTGCGAATGTCATTCTCGCAGATGAGATCAATCGGACGCCCCCGAAAACACAGGCAGCCCTGCTCGAGGCCATGCAGGAACATCAAGTCACCATTGGTGGGCAACGTCGGGTGCTGCAAGAACCTTTTTTCGTTCTTGCGACGCAAAATCCGATCGAGCAGGAGGGCACCTATCCACTACCGGAGGCACAGTTAGATCGTTTTATGTTCAATGTGCTGGTGGATTATCCTGAGGAGGAAGATGAGCTGGAAATCGTGCGGCGAACGACAACTGATCACTCCGCTGAGGTCAAAGCGACGCTGACCGGAGAAGAGATTCATCAACTCGCCGAAGTTGTGCGACGTGTGCCGATCGCGGATCATGTTGCCCGATATGCAATGCATTTAGTAAGAAGTACTCGA
>JAYYJN010000345.1:0-7133 GCA_036146215.1 Planctomycetota bacterium | reverse complement strand
CCGCAAACATGATCGCCAATCCATTACTTGTGCGTCGTTGTTTTTCCCGCTCACCTTTGGCAGATTGTCCCAGTGGAGATCGTCTAGGTTTGTCCACTTCCGGTGCATACGAAGGGTGGTCTTCGGTATCGATTTTTGGTTTATCGGTCATTCAACGAATTCAGGGTCGATTTTTTGGGGAATCACACCAGCCTCATAGCCTCGGTGCAGCAGCTTAGTTACCGCTTCGCGTCCTCGCTCCCCGAAATCGAGCGTCCAGTCATTGACGTACATTCCGACAAATTTGTCTGCCTTTGCACGGTCAAGATCACGACCGTACTGCAAGGCATATTCCAAGGCATCGCTTCGGTGATCGAGGCCATATTGAATACTCTCTTTTAGTAACCGGTTCACGTCCGAAATGACTCCCGCACCAAGGTCTTTACGGACGGCATTCGCACCAAGCGGTAGAGGAAGTTGTGTCTGTTCGAACCACCACTCCCCCATATCGACCAGCATGTGCAGATTTTGTTCCGCATAGGTCAATTGTCCCTCGTGAATGATGAGTCCGGCATCAACTGATTTGCCCTGGTAGTGACCGTCAGAAACACTGGTAATAATCTCATCAAAGGGCACTATGACATGCTCAAAATCCGTATCAAGACAAAGCCGCAACGCCAGGTAGGCTGTGGTTAATGTCCCCGGCACTGCGATGGTTTTACCCCGTAATTCCGTGAGGCTCATTTCTGTCGGAGCGACCACCATCGGGCCATAGCGGTCACCCATGCTGGCACCACAGGGACAAAGCATATAGAGGTCGGTAAGGTGCGCGTAACCGTGCAGGCTGACTGCCGTTAACTCTAATTCCCCAGAAAAGGCGCGGCGGTTGAGTGTTTCGATATCAACCAGTTCGTGCTCAAAATCATAGTCACCTGTTTCTATTTTATCGCGCGCTAGAGCATAGAACATGAAGGCATCATCAGGATCGGGGCTGTGCCCCACGCGGATACGATGGCGGGTGCTAGTCACTTTGTTCCTCTTTGTTGAAATCCGCAAACGTCAAACGGTTTGATTTTCCGTTCTTCCGTTCATTGTGGCCGATCTAGAAGGGGGGTCAACCAACGGCAGGCTGAATTTTTCTATCCATTTTTAGTCTGCAGATCGTACAAAAGAAGGTTATTCATTCGCGAAAGACCCCTTTGCGTGTTGCCTTTACTCAGTCATTATGGTCTTTCAACCGATTGCAACACCGAGCAAAAAAACGGACTTCACACCCTCATGGAACTTGATGGCACTCAGATACTCGATACGTTTGCCGAAGCCTTCGATATGCGTTATGTGCGGCTGATTATTACGGCACACGATGACTATTGGCTACGGGCCGCGGTGCGGGAGTTCACAGGATACAGCGCTTCGGTGATTGCCTGCGACGCTGAAACAGGTGTGGAGCGATTTCTCGGCCCAGAGGAAACTCCTGACGGTCGATGCGGCGCTAGTGTCCTGGTTTTCGGATTTTCGGGCAAAGCGCTAGCGAAAGCCGTGCCGAATCGCACGGGTCAGTGTCTGATGACTTGTCCGACGACTGCGGTTTTTGACGGATTGGAGACGTCGGAAGACAAAATTCCACTTGGAAAACACATCCGTTTTTTCGGCGATGGTTTCCAGAAGAGTAAAAAAATATTTGATCGACGCTATTGGCGGATTCCGGTAATGGATGGAGAATTTCTGGTCGAGGAGCGGTTAGGTCTCGGTCGCGGAGTTGCCGGGGGAAACATCATCCTTCAGGCAGTGGATCTGGAATCGGCACTCGCTGCAGCCCGTCGCGGAACCGATGCGATTGCCGAGACGCACGGTGTCATCACACCGTTTCCCGGCGGTGTGGCCAGGAGTGGCAGTAAGGTCGGTTCGATTTATAAGCAGTTGCCGGCAAGCACCGCCGATGCCTACTGCCCCACCGTTCGCAGCCGAACTGAAACCGCTCTGCTTCCGGAGGCAAACTATGCACTCGAGATTGTAATCGACGGCATAGGGCCGGAGGTCGTCAGCGCGGCAATGGCCGTCGCGATGCATGCCGCAGCTGGTGAGAACGTGGTGGCTATCGGTGCTGGTAACTACGGAGGCAAACTGGGTAAACATCAGTTCGCGCTGCGAGATCTGCTTTCGGCAACACACGCAGGCTGACGAAGCCCGTCGTTTGATGATGCCTTCGGTTTCTAAAAGAAACCACTGTCGCCCACCGAATCTCAATCGTCATCAGATTTGCCGCTGCGGCTGGTGCGAATGGAAACGGCATCTTCCACAGGAAAATCTTCAGGAATCGGCAGGGTCACCTCACCAGTTGCAGCCCACTCTGCGCCCCGAACCAGGGCGGTTGCAAAACCGGCACATTGCATTGCCTTATCATCGTGGCCCATCGGCGTGTGAAAAATGCGGCCGTCACCATATCGGACCGTGATGAGCATCGGCACATGATTGCCACTGCCCCCTTGTTCCTTCGCCGAGTATGCAGTCGCTAGAACCTGCATATTCTCTGCAGGGCCACGCAAATAATCATATAGCTCGTCGCGGGCGTGCATCCAAGCTTTCGGCATCCCGCGAGTGATGGGATGCTGCCGTTGTCGGATGACAATCGGGAATGCATGTTGCGGACCATGACTTCCAGTCGGCCCCGTGGTGGTATCCCGTTGTTCCTGCCCTTCTGCATCAAAATAAACATAGGGACCCGATGCTGGTGTTCGCCCGCCCCAACCCCCTACTCCGATCATCTTGTTGTAAGCTTCCCAATCACCAAACGAGTTGTCCGCTGCGTGCACCACCACAAAACCACCGCCGCGCCGCACAAATTTTTCAAAATTTGCTCGTGTCACCTCAGGCCAAGGTGCTGCGCCATACCCAAAATTCGAAAGCACGACATCGTAGGAAGAAAAATCGGGTTTGAAGTCAGGATCGGTCTGCGGTGACTTGGTGGCATATGTTTGAAAACCGGGAATTGAAAACTCCTCGACTACTACGCCACCGTTGCTGGTAACGCGAGTTCGCTTTACATCCACCTCGAAACGACCAGTCCGTTCGAGATACTCCTTCATCATGGCCGTTGTCTTCGGCCATGTGCCATGATTATTTTGTCCATCCACAATCAGAAGTCTTATTTTTTCTTGTTTTTCTTGTGATGGTGCTTGGTCGAAGGCGAAAGATGAAAACGATGACAAGCCAATGACAAAAAGAAAAAGCAAAAATAGCTGGCGAAATCGTTGAACTGAGATCGTAGCGGCTGAATGCAATAAGTGATTCATGAAGGGGCTTCCATCGAAAGACGCTGCTGTTCCCTTAGCGAGGCTTTCTAGTAATACCTCGAAGCACCATTGTAAATCGCAGCCTCACACACACAACCGCCTGAAGCGATCAACCATCGGGCAAGCGATCAAAGAAACGATCCATCGCTTCGTAGTACTCCGAGGGTGGCTGCTCATTATGGTCTCCGCCGGGCTTCACGTAGAATTCCTTCTGATCCCCTTCCACACCCGGCGCGGTGGCAAATAGCTGTTTTCCCAGAGCTATCGGCACGATCTGATCGTCTGTTCCATGGTATTGAAGCAGCGGGCCACGGTATGCATTGATTTTGCCGATGGAGTCAAAACGTGACCGCAATAACCATCGTGCGGGGAAAAACGGAAAACGAACCCGCGCTACATCAGGTAGATCGGTAAACGTGCTCTCCAGAATGAGTCCGCGGGCACCTTCTTTCGCTGCCAAATCAACGGCAACGCCTCCTCCGATTGATCGACCAAGCAACACCACCTGCTCTTCCGAAATGCCGGCTCGCTTCGCCAACTCGCTACGGGCTGCACGCGCGTCAGCCAGCACCCCCTGCTCGGTCGGACTGCCTTCACTTTTCCCGTATCCGCGGTAATCGAACAAAAACACACTCGCGCCCAGTTGCACCAGTTGCCTGGCTACCCCCAAGCGGCCGGTAATGTTGCCCGCGTTTCCGTGACAGTAAAGCAGGTGAACACGAGCATCGGGATGCTGAAAATACCACGCGTGCAAAAGGGTCCCATCGCCGCTGCGAAACATCACGTCTTCAAAATCACATTCACTGGGACGCCAAGCATCGCTTCCATCATATTTACGCGGATGAAAAACAAGATACTCTTCAAAAATTGCCACGACGCAAATCACTCCGATCAGAACCAGAACGAGGAGACGCCCGATACGCCAAAGTCCGGTAGAGACCCAATGCCTCGAATGCATGGGAGCGGAGCGGATGAGCTGTTCAGGCACGACAGAACCCCGCTAAGTTGCAACTGTGACGGTCGCCACGGCACTCGCCTGTCGACGTGAATCATTCCTCGCGAATCACAAAGTCCGCATCGGTGAATCCGTTATTGAACTTGAGATTTGAATACGTATATTCCTCAAGCACAGGCGGCTGTCCACCGGGCTGTTGTGGCCAAAGATAAGACTCGAGGCGAATAGGAATATTCCACTCGTCATCCACAAAGATTCTTGCTTTGTGATACTGAAATTGGGGCAACTGCGGGTGCGTGATTTCAGTCACTGTGCAGGTACGTCCGGCTACTTTTGCACCTTTGTACTGCTTTACCTCACACTCAGGGTATTGGCGATCTCGCATTCCTTCCACAATCAATTGCTTGGTGAGATTTAAAAATCCTGCATTGGTAATCGGGTAACGTTGCCCGGCCATGGCAAACGAACCGTTCGGATCAAGATAGTAGGGGCCGAATTTGCCCTTCAAACCGACCGGTTGCGCCACCATCTTCCCGTTGTTCTGACCCTCGACATAAACGACCTGTTGCCCCTTCACGTCCTCCGGCCCTAGAAAGTACATGTACACACTGAATGGTTTGTGTCGAACCTTCATAAACATTTGCTCGTAAGGCAACAACTTTCCATCCACCATCTCTCGCTTGGTGAACACACAACTGTAATCTTGTATATTCTGCTCCATCGCAGCGAGACGTTGGCGAGCATAATTAATTTCAGGATCTAAGGGATGTGCCGCTGCAGCAGGAGTGCCAGTTGGAGCCGGTTGCTGGAATTGTTGTTGTTGAACCGGTTGCTGTAATTGCTGCTTCACAGCTTGCGATTGCCGCTGCTGCCCTAAAGCGGGAGACTGAAAGCTCGGAGGCTGTGCCGGAGCAGTCGGTTGCCGTGGGACCGGTTGCGAGATAGGCTGGCTTCCAGGGATTTGCGCTCCTGCTATTTCGACGACAAAAGGCAGGCAACAAGACGTAGCAAGCAAAACGAAACGCGGCATTAACTGACAGCGAACAAAGGCATCCATCTCCATTGTCTCCGGAAAAGCGTGGGCGGCAGGCGATCAGGCAACTCGCAGCTGCGCTTGATCCATCTCCCGAATTCTACGGAATTGGCTCGGGAGAAACAACAACGACCTGTGCCGGGGCACAAAAAAAGGGTTCGGGGAAGATTCCCCGAACCCAGCGTCGTTCACTTTTCCACCCTTTGCGGGCAGTATGCTAGCGTTTCACGAATTTGTATTGCGGATTCTGGGGATCAAAATCCAAATCCGTGAATCCATTGTTAAGCTTGATATTCACGTAGGTGTATTGCTCGACGAGCACTGGCTTTCCACCTTTTTTACTCGGCCAGAGGAATGCTTCAAATCGCACAGGCATTTGCAATTCATCGTCAATGAAAATACGAGCAATGTGGTAGCGAAAATGCTTTCGTGGAACCGGATGGGTCGCTTGAACACACGTACAGACGCGGCCATTAATTTTCGTGCCCTCGTACGTATCTACTTTCACTTCATCATATCGAAGGTCTTCCTGTCCGACTTCCATAAGTCGCTGGGTTAGTGTCCGCATACCCATCATCGTGATCGGGTACCGCTGACCCTCCATCGCCAATGGACTATCCGGCTTCAGGGACACCATCCCGATGCGGGCTTTCCATCCGCGGCCTTCGTGTGCCAGCAATTTATTGCTGTTCTGACCATCGACATAAATAACTTCGCGTCCTTTGAAATCCTCGGGAGCCAGAAAAGAAATATAGACGCTGAAGGGTTCGTGTCTTACCTTTACAAATAGATATTGGTTATCCGTTAGTCGACCGCGAACTCGCTCTTTCTTGATAAGCGTGGCAGAATAGTCTTGCACGTCCGCATCTATCCGTTTGAGACCTTGCTCCGCGATTTTGAGCACCGGTACGAGCGGGTGTTCTTCCGATGGCTGTTGCGGCTCGGCGTTGCCTTGCGCAGCGAACACCGCGAGAACCAAAATACCAAATGCCACCAACCGAGCTTTGCGAGTGCCTGGAACCAACTCTGTCATAACGCGTCCCTGCCTTTCCGTTTACCGACGAGCGCTCTGCCACACAACATCCGGGGGCTGTTGTGTGTTGATAGCGTCTCCTCCGTGCACGCTGTTTTCACGCTGCAAATGTTAATCCTGGTTGAATGCGCGCGAATTCAGCACTTTGACTTGATGTTTGTAATTCGATTTGCTTTGCGTATTGCAAAACTTGATTTGTTGCTGCTTTGCTTCCAGAGAAATAGCAGCTATCGTTATGGTTATCGCCCCAAAATCGTCATGGCATCAGAAGTCCGCTGTGAGGCGGTCCCTTTTACGTAAACCGTTTGATGCGTCCCTCCCAGCAGTTGTGGCCGACACTAGTTTTTCCCTAAACCGTTAACTCAACCAAAACTTCCTAACCGGAAGAGGACCTGCAACGATGTCACCATTCCAATGCACCACGATCGTTTCCAACCCTTTTCAGCAGAATACGTTTGTGGCAAATCTCGAAGATCGGAAAGATTGTGTCATTGTGGATCCAGGCCTGGAACCGGATAAAATCATTCAGTTCCTGGGCGAAAAAGGTCTCGAGCCTGCTGCCCTGCTCATCACCCACGGACACAGTGACCACATTGGCGGAAATCATGCGCTCAAAGCTCGATGGCCCGATTGCCCCATCATTGTGGGTGTGGGAGATGCGGAAAAGTTAACCGATCCGCACCAAAATCTCTCCGCGCAGTACGGATTGGCTGTGACGAGCCCACCGGCGGATCAAACGGTCGTTGAGGGAGATGTGATTGATGTGGCTGGCTTTTCATTGGAAATTCTGGAACTGCCAGGCCACTCGCCAGGCCACATCGTCTTCGTCTGGAAGGGAGC
>JAYYJN010000344.1:0-3265 GCA_036146215.1 Planctomycetota bacterium | reverse complement strand
AGAGCCTATATCGATACAGCCCGTTATCTCGAAGAAAGTTTTCAACGCATTCTATTCGTGGGACATAACCCGGGCATTTCCGAACTGCTGAATGCACTAACCGGGTGCGATACGGTAATGCCGACCGCTGCCCTGGCACAGATTGAGTTGCCAATCAATCAATGGAATCGGCTCAGCCGACAAACCGAGGGTCGATTAGTGGCTCTCTGGCGACCCAAAGAAATCGATTTACTTTAGGGTTGTTTCCCTGCGAAGCGGCGAAGCAGATCCGCTGCGGTTTGCAAGCTGTTTTTTTCTGAGGCATTTTCCGATGCTTCTTCTGCTCTTTCACCACTGCCGCCTTGATCTTGCGAAATGCGTTGGCGATCCGCGAGTGCAATAGCCGCTTGCTTCGCCTCCCGATCACCGTCAAGGAAAAGCCCCACCACAAACCGCGATTCTCCGCAAGGGTAAGTGCCCTTCATAAAATAACGCGTCCGCTCTCCATCGGCACGGCAAGATAGGAGCAAATAATCGCCTCGCCACTTACGCGGCACAATAAATGAACAGGTAATCGCCTGTACTCCCTCAAGAGACACTTGATTCGACTGCTTGAATTTGAAAAACACACCTTGCCGTTGACCGAATGTACCACTGACAATCAAAGGTTTTTTTGCCGGCATCCGTCGCATCTCCTCACGAACGGAGTCGTGCTCATTGCGACCGAGACTGGCCACCGGATGCGCACTGGCGGGCAGCGGCAGCGGCGCTGACATCGTGCCGTTGACCGAACCGCCAATCGTATTATTTTTATCCACGGTTTTTACGATCTGGATCGGCTCAACATATTCGCTGGATAATTCAGTCCGAGGAGAAAAATCGTGAATGCGTCCCAGCGGACTTTGAATTTCGTATACCAATTCCGTTAAGTCGCTGGTGGCACCGGCGGTCATCCGCGTGGAAACGCGAACGGTTGCTTCAATAATTTTTTCATCCGGATTGGACAGGGAGAAATCGACCGGGGTGATATCACGACAGACAACCACCGGATCGCAGTCGAATTGCACTTCGGGATCCTCAGCCGCCGCTGCTCCGGCGAGTAGAGGAAGCAGCAAGGCAGCCAAAGAGACCGAGATTTTGTGTGATTGGGGCAAGTACGCGTCGCACCGCATGAGACATTTCCTCGCTAGGTGGGAGTAGCACGTCGAGGGCCATCTTCGAGCCACAGACAATCTTTTCAGCGCCGGGGCGAGAGTCAAGTCTTTTGCACGAAAAAGCAGTCTCTTCCAGTGGCCACCAATCATTGCATGCGTTGCTAGTGGAACGCGCGCTCGCTTTGCGGCCCTGATCTGAATTCAGAGTGATTACTTTTGCCAACCTCTGCCAATCGCGATGCTCATCGCGGTTGTAACGATTAGGCAACGATCGAATGGACCGAGGTCTTTTCTCGCACGAATCAGTCCTGCCATCCGGTCGAGCGAACCAGCTCGAGTGGCACACCATCTATCAGCGTATAGACTCGAAACTCGATCGCAGCGATCCCGTCCTGGCCAAACGTTTTGGACCACTCCTGCAGACCTTCCAAAGTATCAAGATCCTTTTTTATCGCCGCTTGCGCTGCCTGCGCGTTGCCTAACAGCTGCTTTGCCACCTCCGGATCAATCCGCTTGGGTGGCGGAAGGCCCAACCCGTACCACTGCTTGCTGATGCGCATCCAATCCCGTTTGTCTTCCGGCTTGCGCAGGTACGTTCGACCGGCAAACTTTTCCATCTTCTCGATAAAGGCAATCACCGGTTTGCTGTCTTCATAACCCTTTTTGAACTTGGGAATTTCCTTCATCGCCTTGCTGAAAAGCATCATCTTAGTTTTTTGATTCGCTGATTTTTTTTTGCCGTCGTCTTTCACCGGCAAAAAGGTCTTCACTGTGAGGGTGATCTCGGACGATTTCCAGGACGTTGCCAACTTAAGCAGCAAGTCGTCTTTGATCGTTACCTCTGTCTCCGCCTCTTCACCACCGACCGGCAGCACCACGTTAGACACGGTGCCAAACGTTGTTGCGGGAAACTGCAGCGCCAGCCGAAGTTCTGCTGCAGGCATGCCGGCGGGAACCTCGATCCGCGGCCGCACCGTTTTTTTCGGGCTATAGCTCAGCGCAACCTGCTCCCGCACTTCACGAAGCGGGACGCTACGGGAGTAGGGTCCGATCTGCAATTGCAGCAGCCCATTCTGCAGACCCGCAGCGCGGGGTAACTCCGCGGCGATCGGGAGCCACCGGAGCGTGAGATCGGCCTGCTTTTCACCCTGCAGCACCAGTTCCGCCACCGGTGTCGACTGATCATCAGCCACCAGCAGAAATTTCCAACGTTTTTCTGCCGCTGCATCGTCTGACGGTATTTCGTTCAGCCGGAAACGCGCGTTGCCGTCGCTGCTGCCGCCAAATAGCTGTGCACTGAACTGCTCAGCTCCCACAAATACCTTGCCCAGGCTGACTTCACCGGTGCCTCCCTCCGGCAGTCCATGGGCAATAAACTCGGCAAACGGCTTTTCCGCCAGTTTGCGCTCGCGCATTGCCTGGGCCATCTCTTCGACCGTACCACTGCCGGTGATACCCCACAAGCGAAACCTCGGCAGACGTTGACTGTTGTCACTATGGTCCAGTTCAATCTTCAGACTATGCGGGCCCGGTTTACCGAACGGTTTTTCTGCCGCAAAGACTGCCCAGATCGGATCTTTCCCATTGTAGGTCATGGGCCACTCTTTTTGATCTTCGACCAAGGCGGCGGCACTACCTTGACCCACCGAATCGAGGGCACTGCTCCAGATCACCTTTGATGAGCTGAGTTCAACACCGGATAGCGTTGCTGACTCATACTCTGCGCCATGTGCCTCGAGGCAAAGACCGATAAAGGGACCCGCTGGTGCTTTGATGTCGAGTCGATAGGGTATCGCCCTCGACTGCGCGGTCACAACATAAAAACCTTCACGCTCTCCGTATCGAAATTTTGTTTTGTAATCATTTGGTAGCACCTCAAACGCAACGAGCTTCATCGGATTGCTTTTCTTCGATGAGGTTTCTCTGTCAGTATCGCTGGACGATTTTTCATCTTCCGGATCCGTCGCATCCGTTTTGCTAGTGTCTGCGGAGCTACGTCCGTTTTCCTCCTCCTGTTCCTCGTCCTCGGAATCTCGTGTTGAGGACTCTTGCTCCTCTTTCTCACTGGTCGATCGGCCGAGCCGTTTATTTCTCACCGAAGGCGTCGGATCGGGCTGCACAGTAATCGGTCG
>JAYYJN010000343.1:0-7161 GCA_036146215.1 Planctomycetota bacterium | reverse complement strand
CGGTAATCAAGCCGCTTTTCGGCGGCGAAGGCCGCGGCATCACCGCAGTCGACGATCCGGCATTGGCTCTGCGTGCCTTCCGGATGCTCGAACAACTTGGAGCGGTTATCTACTTGCAAGAGTTTGTCGACCATCCGGGATACGATCTAAGGTTGCTCACGCTGGGCGACGAGGTGTTCGGAATTCGTCGCAGCAACCCCCATGACTGGCGGACCAATGTCAGTCGGGGTGCGAGGACCGAGGCAATCGAGATTACCGAATCATTACGCGATTATGCCCGACGGGCCAGTTCGGCGATCGGCGCAACCTTTGCCGGAGTTGATCTGCTCCCCGCGAACGATGGGCGGCTCTTTGCCCTGGAGGTAAATGCGGTTCCCGGTTGGCGGGCGCTTGCCCGTACTCTCAAGGTCGATATCGCCGAACGAGTGCTTCAATTTCTTTCCCGACAAGCTGCAGAACGGGACGCAATATGTCTGGCCAAGGGGTAACTGCCGATACTGCTGAAACGGCGCAAAATGTTGCGTCGCAATTGGCGCGTCATGCGCGCGAGCGTCCGCATCAAGCGGCCGTGATCGAGCGGGCTAAAGGGCGGCGAGAAGATTACATTTGCGTAGTCGATTTACCCATGGAAGAAAACGCAGAAATCATAAAACAAGTGCTGGCCTACCACAGCATCACATATGCCAAGCTGCACTCAGAGAGCATGAGGGTGGCTGCCGGTCTGATCGAGTTGGGTGTTCGACCTGGAGATCGCATTGCATTGATGGTTCGCCCTGGCATCGATTTTGTGATGCTGGTATTCGCGATTTTTCAGTCCGGTGCTGTAGCCATCCTGATCGATCCCGGAATGGGCCGAAAAAATCTGCTTGCATGTCTGAGCGAGGCGAAACCGGACGGCTTTATCGCCTTACCGATCGTGCATATGATCCGTATGTTCTGCCGAAAGCGATTCCCACAGGCCCGTTTTTTGGTTACTGTCGGACGCCGTTACGGTTGGGGTGGGGTGACGCTGCGGAAACTGCAAAAGATGGGTGCGGGCAGGGCACACACCGTGACAGCCGGGGGAGATGACCCGGCAGCCATTATTTTTACCACTGGCAGTACCGGGGTGCCGAAGGGCGTATTGTATGCGCACCGTCAGTTTGTAGCGCAGGTGGAACAGCTCAGACACCACTATCAACTCCAACCGGGCGGAATCGATCTGGCCGGTTTTCCACTGTTTGGCCTGTTCAATAGTGGTCTCGGTGTGACAACCGTGGTACCCGACATGGATGCCACACGACCGGCTGATATTGATCCACAAAAATTCTTGGATGATATCGAGCGTTGGAAGGTGACCCAGTCGTTTGGTTCCCCCGCGCTCTGGAACACAGTCACCACCTATTGCGAGAAGCACGATCTACGAATTCGGCATGTGCAAAAAGTTTTTTCTGCCGGTGCTCCCGTTCCAGGGCGGGTGCTTGAGAGATTGCAAAATCAACTTTCTCGGGAAGCTCAAATTCACACCCCTTATGGTGCAACCGAGGCCTTACCGGTGGCGTCGATTACCGCTTCGGAAGTGCTGGGCGAAACTCAATCGCAGACCGATCGCGGCGGTGGGGTCTGTGTCGGAAAACGATTTGCAGATATCCATTGGCGCGTGATCCCGATCCGCGACGCGCCGCTTGACCGCCTGCCGGAGTCCCTGCCGGCGGGACAAATTGGTGAGTTGGTGGTGTCAGGTCCGGTGGTGACCACTCGCTATGTCACCCGTCAGGAAGTGAACCGCTGGGCAAAGATTGATGTGGAAGGAACGATCTGGCACCGAATGGGGGACGTCGGTTATCTCGATCAATCAGATGGCTTCTGGTTTTGCGGCCGGATGGCGCATCGCGTGCAAACCGAACAAGGCACCCTATATACCGTGCCTTGTGAGGCAGTTTTTAATACGCACAAGGATGTTTATCGCTCGGCATTGATCGGATTGGGGCCTGCCGGGCGTCAAAGACCGGTGCTGGTGGTGGAGCCTTTTTCCCATGCGTTGCCAAGCAATCGCGAAGGGCGGCAAGCTTTTATTGCGGCCCTTGCAGCCCTGGCTGCGAAGTTTCCACACACAACATCGATACGTGACTTTCTCTTTCATGCCGATTTGCCGGTCGATATCCGCCACAATGCAAAAATATTCAGAGAGAAGCTTGTGCCCTGGGCAGAAAGGAAGCTGCGATGCCAGGCGTGACAATGGTCACTGGAGCCCGAGGTTTTTTGGGACGGGCTGTGTGCAAGGCTGCTCTGGCGGAAGGTTTGCCCGTGCGGGCTTTTTGTCGGAGGGAGGATCCGGAGCTAGTCGAGTTGGGCGCAGAGGTGGTCCTCGGAGATCTACGGGATCGACGGGCGGTCGCAACTGCTTGTCGCGATGTGGATTGTGTTCACCATGTGGCGGGTCTCGCCGGTATCTGGGGGCGATGGAAACACTATTACACCGTAAATACACTGGCAACCGAACATCTACTTGCTGCAAGTCGTGCAGCAGGTGTCAGGCGATTTGTCTATACGAGCAGCCCGAGTGTGACATTCGATGGCACCGATCAAATCGGGGTCAACGAAAGTGCCCCCTATCCTTCCCGCTGGTTGTGTCACTATCCGCACAGTAAGGCACTTGCGGAATCCGCGGTTCTGGCAGAGGACCAGAGCCGAATGCAGACATGTGCCCTGCGGCCGCATTTAATCTGGGGACCGGGTGATCGGCATCTCGTGGGTCGTCTCATTCAGCGAAGTCGACAAGGGCGGTTGCGGCGAGTGGGCGATGGCACGAACCGGGTGGACATGATTTACATCGACAACGCAGCAGCGGCGCATCTGAGCGCGGCGGCCGCGCTACAACCCGGTGCGCCAATCTGTGGGAAAGCATATTTCATCAGCCAGGGTGAACCGGTGAATTGCTGGGAATGGATCGACCAGTTGCTTGCCCTTGCGGGCCGACCGCCTGTCACGCGGTCGATTTCCTGCCAGCGAGCCTGGCGAATCGGTCATGTTTGCGAAGCGATTTATCGGACACTGGGTATTTCTCACGAGCCCCCGATGACCCGCTTCCTTGCGGCGCAACTGGGAACCTCACATTACTTTGACATCCAAAATGCGGTCTCTGATTTCGGCTATCGACCGACGATCTCAACCGAGGAGGGGATGCGGCGACTCGGGCTCGATCTGGCCCGCACGGGTGCGTGAAAAATCGCGAGTCCGGTGCGGTCGGGCGTCGCCCAGTCCTTGTAAATACCGCCGAAAACCGATAGGCTCATACGGTTTACGGTAAATCCCCTTTCGGCATTAGGCCTGCTTCATGATATCGCTCCCTGCGGACGAACAACGGATTGTGATTACCGGCATCGGTTTGACCGCGCCCAACGGTAACAGCTTGGGAGAATTCCGCGAAAGTCTGCTCGAAGGTCGCAGCGGAGTCGTGCCTTACGAGATCCGCTATGTCGGTGAAACACTGGCGGGTATCTGCCACTTTGACGAACTCCGTTACCAAAAGCGAAAAGAGGTCCGCCGCGGCACGCGGGCAGGAAGCGTTGGGATTTATTGTGCTCAAGAGGCGATCAAAGATTCGGGAGTTGATTGGGAAAATACTGATCGCTCGCGGGTCGGTATCTATGTCGGCGTGACTGAGCACGGCAACGTAGAGACCGAAAATGAGGTTTACGAACTCAAGGGCTATGACTACGACACCCAGTTTTGGTCGCACCATCACAATCCACGCACCGTGGCCAATAATCCGGCGGGTGAGATTTCTCTGAACATGGGCATCACCGGGCCGCACTATTCGATCGGCGCAGCATGTGCTGCCGGCAATGCCGGTTTCATTCAGGGAGCTCAGATGCTACGCCTTGGTGATTGTGATTTGGCAATTTGTGGTGGCGTCTCGGAGAGTGTCCGTACTTTCGGCATCTTTGCCAGTTTCAAAAGTCAGGGAGCCCTGGCCGAGCATGAGGATGCGACTCGCGCATCGCGACCATTTGACGTGGACCGCAATGGGATTGTAGTTGCCGAGGGAGGTTGTCTATACGTGCTCGAGAGGTTTTCCGATGCCCGGAAACGAGGCGCAAAAATTTACGGCGAACTGGCCGGGTATGCGATTAACAGTGATGCAAGTGACTTTGTGCTTCCAAATCCGGATCGTCAAGCTCAATGTGTCGAGTTAGCACTGCAGCGAGCCGGCTTGAGGCCAGAGCAAATCGATATCGTCAGCACCCACGCAACCGGAACCAGTAGTGGCGACGCTCAGGAGTGTGCAGCACTACGTCGCGTCTTCGAAACAAGTGATCGAACTCACTTCAATAACACAAAGAGTTTTATCGGCCATGCCATGGGGGCAGCCGGTTCGTTGGAACTGACGGGAAATCTACCCGCATTTGAAGATCGGGTCTGTCACCCGACGATAAATGTGGACGAACTGGATCCGGAGTGCGCAATCGATCAACTGGTCTGCGGGGATCCCCGCGAACTTGAATCAGTCGACTATATACTGAATAATTCGTTTGGCATGCTAGGCATTAATTCGGCAGTGATTATCAAGAGGATGTAGAAAAAGCACAGAGCGTTCATGATCACGTCGGGTGGCGCGGGCCCATTACGGCTCGGACGAGGTTAGGATCGAGAAGAACAGCGGAGAAGACGGATGACGAGCGAAGAGATTCGGGAAGTGATTATCGATATCCTTGGGGACATAGCGCCGGATGAAGAATTAGGCGATTTGAAAGATGACATAGCCTTCCGGGACCAACTAGAGCTGGACAGCATGGACTTTCTGGATATCGTCATGGAACTCCGCAAGCGATATCGTGTTCAGGTGCCGGAAGAGGACTATGGCGAGTTGGCGAGCATGCAAAGCACGGTCACCTATCTCGAACCCAAAATGCAGGATGTCCAGAAGGCCTAATCCGTTCTCGGGGACCCCGCCTCATGTATGACACGGTCATTATCGGCGCGGGAATGTCTGGGCTCGCAGCGGGTATTCGTCTGGCGCATTACGACCAAAAGGTCTGTATTCTTGAGCGGCATACGACCATTGGGGGTTTGAATTCTTTCTATCGCCTTGGCGGACGGGATTTCGACGTGGGTCTGCATGCGGTCACTAATTTCACCCCGAAAGGTGCTCGGAAAGGTCCGCTCGCACGCTTGCTGCGGCAGTTGCGCTTTCGTTGGGATGACTTTGCACTCGCCCCGCAGATCGGATCTGAAATTGCTTTCCCCCAGCAACGGCTCCAATTCGGCAACGAGATTGCATTGCTCGAATCGGAGGTCGCTCGGGCCTTTCCAGCGGAGCGTGACGCATTCGCCACCCTGATGGCAAAAATTGTCGACTACGACGACTTGAATCAGGAGCTTTTTGAAATTTCAACTCGTGAATTTCTCGCAGAAATCATCCGCGATCCGTTATTGATTGAAATGCTTCTCTGTCCTCTGATGTGGTATGGCAATGCCCGCGAACGGGATATGGATTTTGGTCAATTCTGCATCATGTTCCGCAGTATTTTTTGCGAGGGATTTGGCCGACCTTTTGCCGGCGTACGGTTGATTCTGAAGAATCTTATCCGTAAGTTTCGCGGGCTCGGTGGCGAATTAAAAACGCGGGCCGGCGTTGATCACATTCATGTAGAGAATGGACGGGCCATCGGACTGGTCTTGGAGAATGGCCAGGAAATTGAAGCGGCGCAGATTATTTCTTCTGCCGGTTTGGTTGAAACCATGCGGCTTTGTGACGATGTTTCTCAGGTCGATACGACCCACGCAGGACGTCTTTCATTCATGGAGGCTATCTCCGTGATTGATGTCGAACCGCAGGATGTTGGTTTGGAAAAGACGGTGGTTTTTTTCAATGATTCGGAAACCTTCTCTTGGGAACGTCCTGATACGTTGATTGACGCGCGGACCGGAGTCATTTGCTCCCCCAATAATTACGCCTATACCGGTGACGACGAAATTTTTCCCGAGGGAATGATTCGTATCACTGCACAGGCAAATTTTGATCGCTGGAATGCGCTGGATGAAGCATCCTATCAGCAGGAGAAGGTCAGAAATTACAACGAATTAGTCGCCTCTGCGGTCCGATTTATACCCGACTTCCGTAATCGCGTGATTGCCACAGATATATTCACACCGACGACAATTCGCAGATTTACCGGACACGATCAGGGCACCGTTTATGGCGCAACCCACAAAACACTCGATGGAAGTACACATCTTCCGAATCTGCACCTCTGCGGAACAGATCAGGGTTTCATTGGTATTGTCGGCTCGATGATGGGTGGAATTTCGATTGCGAATCACTGCCTCAGTGGCGCAAGCTCCCGCGATGCCTCGGTGATGGAGAGCGGTTCTTAGGATGCCTAAAGATTTTCTAAAAGGTGTTTCAGGTGAATACGATGTCACGGTCATCGGCAGTGGCCTCGCCGGATTGACGGTAGCCAATGCGCTTGCCCGCAGCGGGCACCGGGTGCTGTTGCTCGAGCAACATTACAAACTCGGTGGTATGGCGACTTGGTTCAAGCGACCGGGCGGACACATTTTTGATGTCTCACTGCATGGTTTTCCGGTCGGGATGATCAAAAGTTGTCGGCGTTACTGGACGCGTGAAATTGCAGATTCGATTGTCCAGTTGAAGCACGTGCGTTTTGACAATCCGATGTTCTCCTTGACCACGCGTTATCATCGCGAAGACTTTACCCGACTGTTGACGGAAAAATTTGGGGTTTCCCAAGCACAGGTCGAGGCGTTCTTCGATGCAGCACGCGGGATGAACTTTTATGATGAGCAGCAGTTGACGGTTGGCGAATTTTTCGATCAATATTTCCCGGGTCGGGGAGATATTGTGCGACTGCTGATGGAACCGATTACCTATGCCAATGGTTCCACGCTTGAGGATCCCGCCATTACATACGGTATCGTTTTTTCGAATTTCATGTCGAAGGGAGTGTTCACCTTCGAGGGCGGAACCGATCGGCTGATCGAACTGATGCACAAAGATCTGATCAAGAGTGGTGTCGATGTGCGGATCAAGGCGGATGTGGAGAAGATTCATGTGGAAAAGGGTCGAGTGACAGGGGTAACTGCGAACGGCCAATTCATCAAAACACGGGTGGTGGTGTCCAATGCAAACATCAAAAACACCATCTTAAACCTGGT
>JAYYJN010000342.1:0-13017 GCA_036146215.1 Planctomycetota bacterium | reverse complement strand
GTCCTGCGGTGACCAACTGCCAATTCCACCCGCCCATGTCAAACGCCCTTTTTAGTTTAAAGGTGAAACGGTATCACGCGGTTTTGCCCGCCCGGCGGCGGATCGGGTGACGGATCCACCCAATCGATCACTTCTCCGCTTGCGATGCACGTCGAGACGTGCTGCTTTACCTCAGAAAGTAACTTTTGCAGAGCGCTACGCTCATTGGACGCTCGCTGAGAGAAACCGGCCAAATTCGCTGCGGTCGCCTCAACGCCATCCTCCGCTGGCAACACGTGGACAATCAAACTAAAAACGGGGGTTTCAGCAGACGCCTGCGGCAACGGCCGAAATCCCTCTGATCCGTCTTTTCCCGCTGATGAATCGGTCACCAGACTCTCCCTGCATGGCCCCTGATTGTCAGAGCGTGGATTATCGCCGATCCGACCCCGGGGGCCAACCCGAATGATTACCGCGAGATAGCTGATGCGGTGCGTTCAATTTGCTATAGTCTTCCAAAAGACGGGAGTCGCACCATTTCATCCGAGCATCGCATGCGTGCCTTGATACCAATCGCCTCTGGAAACGAAGACATTGAAGTGGTCGGCATCACCGATGTGCTCACGCGCGGCGGGATTCGGTTAACGACCGCGTCGGTGGAAGAGGATCGCCACGTACAACTCATGCAGGGGCTTCGCCTCGAGACCGATTGCCTACTAAAGAGTGTGCTCGATGAAGACTTTGATGCGATCGTGATGGCTGGCGGCATTCCCGGTGCAATGCGGCTGGCTGAATCAAGGGAATTGCGGGAGCTGTTGATTCGGCACCATCGTCAGGACGCGGTTCTCGCCGCGATCTGTCTCTCTCCCGTCCTGGTACTGCAACCGGCGGGCGTACTGGAGGGCTGCGCCCGTGTGACAGGAAACTCGCAACAGATAAAAACCCGCGACGAAACCTTTGCGCCTGACGAGTTCACCAAGCGTTTGGGGCAAACTTATGATCGTTCGCTACGCGTGTGCGTGGATGAGACGCAGAAAATCATCACCTCGCAGGCCCCCGGCACTGCCATCGAATTCGCGTTGGAGGTGGTCCGGATGCTTTCCGGTGACCAGGTCGCCAACACGATCGAGCGTTATCTGATGGTTGCCCGCTAAACGGTGAAAGGAAAATCATGCACCGAATTCCATCGTATCTTTTAGTTTTATTATTCTGCCCTGTTTTCTACACGGTTTTCTGCACCGTTTCCGGAAACACCGCGGTGGCGGAAAATCCCTCGACCAATTCGCCGAAGGCACCTGAGTCACCGCAGGCACCTCAGGAAGCCGGTCTTAAGCCTTTTCTCGGACCGCCCCGTTTTGACGCGCAGCGTGTTTACAAAGCCGAGCGGCACCCCAATGTGGCAGTTGCCATTGATGGGACGGTGCTAGTAACGCTCGGCAACAGTCGACTGCTCGTGCGTCGTAGTGACGATGGCGGAAAAACGTTCGGCGAGCCGATTCCGATTGCAGATCCCGGTTTCCAGGGAGGGGGCCTGACAGTCGATGAAACCACCGGAGAGGTGCTTGCCTTTGCCGAGTCTGGGCACCCACCGGCGCCGCTGCAGATCTATCGCAGTCGCGATCACGGTAAGACGTGGGAGCGTCAGCAGTCGAAGATTGAGCCAGATAGCCACGGGAACACGCCGTCAATGCATATGAACGAGCATGGGATCACCCTGCGGCACGGCGAGCATGCCGGGCGATTACTGCGACCGGCGCGTTTTTATGGGGCTGCCAACCGCCCGGAAGAGTATGCCAATCACTACACGACGGCAATTTACAGCGACGACGGCGGAGCCTCGTGGAAAACAAGCGACCCTTTCCCCGAAAACGGTACCGGCGAGGCAACGGTAGCCGAACGCGCTGACGGAACGATTTATTACAACACCCGTTGCCATTGGGATCAGAATCCCCGGCCGACTCGGCGACGGGCTGCGATAAGCGACGATGGTGGAGAGACCTGGAAAGACTTCAAAGTGGTTGACGTACTACCGGATGGTTTGCAGCATCGCGCATACGGCTGCATGGGAGGACTCGTGCGGCTTCCGATCCATGGTCGGGACATTTTCTGCTTTAGTAATATCGACACAACGGGCAAGCAGCGAGAGCGTGTCACCGTGTGGGGCAGTTTTGACGGAGGAGAGACCTGGCCGGTCAAGCGACTGGTTGAGTCCGGGC
Organism: Planctomycetota bacterium; assembly: GCA_036146215.1. Taxonomy (GTDB): domain Bacteria; phylum Planctomycetota; class Planctomycetia; order Pirellulales; family UBA7805; genus UBA7805. The sequence goes on along the minus strand of JAYYJN010000342.1, from coordinate 10,822 downwards.
CAAGTGCCTATTCGTCACTCAACGCCGGTCGGCCGCACACCCCAAGCGAGGGTCAAATCTATCTCCACTACGAAGCGGGCAACGGAAGTAAACTTGCACGCTTTAATCTCACCTGGTTGCTTGGCGGGGAGAGAACCGGGGATGGTGAGGTTCCGGCCTGGGCTACGCAGTTGTGATCAGTGTGTTCGATCCCAGGCGGTCACAATGTTGCCGTGCCACATCCAGGGGAATCAATTTGCGCCGCTCCAGCGGATTACGGCGCAACCACCCGACGACGATCAACTGCATCAGTAGCACGTCAGGTCGGAGCAAGTAACTCTGCGGGAGCCCGTCGGAGAGCGATTCCAAGTTTCGAGAGACCCGTTGCGCGCTGCGTGCGGATCGGGGTGCCGAGGCCGCTCCCGCAATTGCACCCCCGCATAGATATAGCCAGATCGGTGTTTCACCGATCCCCGGCATTGGATAGACCGCGTTGTAAGACTCGCGACCCATCCGCACCTCATCGAGCCGCGCAGCCAACCACTTCAGATTCTGCCAGCGATCACGTAACCGCGCGGCCCATTCAAACGATTTTCGGGCGGCCGCATCGTGCATCGATTGCTCTATCGACTGAAGCACCGCATCACTTGTCTCGCCACGCAGGAATTGCTCGCCCATCTGAACCTGATGGGCGTAAGTCGCCTCAGTCACCTCTGCTGCGCACGGTCCGCTACAGGTTCCGGTCTCTAATCGCAGACATCCTGGTCGAAGCGATTCTTCAAACAATCGCTGCTGATCGCTGTAAATAATAGACACGTCAGGCCCGCAGTCACGCAGTAAAAACGTGTGATTAAAATCTTCGACAGCTTTACGCAAACGCCGACCGCCCATGAGCGGGCCGTGTAGTCCGCCACCAAGATCAACCCTGGCACGCACAGCCCGCAGACGCGGTGCCTGATCATGAGAAAATGAAACAAATTTCGGCATTCGGCTTCTTGGTTGCCCGCGACGATTCATTACGGGGCGAAATCGGCTGATCAACTCCTGTTCGCGGATCAAAGCTAAAAGTTCGCCTGCAACACGCTCGTAACGCACGAAAGCGGCGCGGCGGACGATCCGCACTGACTTGTTATCTTCCGGTTGGCGAGTGAAATAGCTGAGCAGCCGATGCGTGAGCCGTTTTGCCTTACCGACATAGAGGATGCGGCCATTGCGATCGTAAAACGCGTACACACCCGGTGCCGGGGGAATAGATTCACGGATTATTTTTCGCATCGCCTTTGGGGCTGCGGCAATTTCAAACAATCGCCCGCCCCTCCGCGCAGTTCGCGATGGCAAAAGCGATGCGCCGAAGGCGATCGATGCATGTTCGGGAAAAAGTGATCTCGCCATGGTTGGCCTCGTGCCAGAGCAGACTCCACCACTCAGCATATCGCCCCGCCGATGATCGACAAGCGGCAGGCCCTCACGGACCTGTGTCACAGCGGAGCGGCGGCAAGACCTTCACGCATAAATCGTGCATAATCCGGACGGTCGGCGGCGTTTTTATGTCGATAAGCGTGAAGAATCGTATCGCCACGAAGCAAGAATAGACCTGGCATCTGAAATCCGTCGCCAGCGAGTTTCCCTACGCCATGCCCGTCGATCAAGCACGCCCGTGCTCCACGTCCCCACACCGCAGCGCCGAAAAGTTGTCCCCATCGCCCACGGGTCAATCCGAAACTGCGGAACAGTCGGCATGCGGGATCACTGATCCGAGATACGGTTTGTAAATCATACTGAGCAAACTGCAAAGCCGCGTCCGCTTCACTCCCCATATGGACGATCGCGATATTTGCGTCTGCTTCAAGCTTTGTGTGCAACTTCTGGATATCGGCCAATGCCTCGCGACAGAAGGTACATCCCCCGTGCCGTAGAAAGAGAAGCATTAAAGGACGCTCCTCAGATAACGACCTGAGTGTCTCACCATTCTGGTCGCGATACATGTCGATCGCGTCACCGATCGAGGGCGTTGTCTGATCCTCCGGCCGACACGAAGCCTTGGCAGCCGAATAAAGAATCATGCCAAAGGGAACCCACCAGATGAGGTCGTTGGTCAGAATCGTAAGACCCCAGGCAGGGGGCAAATAACCTGGATCCCCCGGAGAAAGTGTGAGCAATCCGAAGAGAAATCCAATCGGACCGAATATTTTTCCCAGGAACCCCACCAGTGTGATGGGCCAATGGCGGAGCGGATCGCGCGATGCAATAGCGTAACCGATGCCGTAGACGCCCACGATCATTCCGACACATTGCCAGATGCTCGGGTATGTCGGCAGGGGCATGCCGGTTAGCCGAAACAAATCGTCCGGACGAAAGATGACCCAAGCCCCCCAGAGCAAGTTGTAGGCCGCAGCAAGTTGAAGTGTCCATCGCATCCAGGGAGCTATCATGCGTGCCTCGCTTTTCGAAAAAGGTTCTAAGTATTGTAGCGCCCGGCCAAATGATGATAAGTCAATACGGTATCGATCGGGCAAGAGGGGCTGCAATTAAGGGCTTTTAGCGGGCAAGAAATTCCTCAACCAGAGCACAGAATATGCCAGGTTGCTCTAAAAAAGCAAAGTGATAACCCCCTTCTGACTCTTCAAGAATCCGGCTCGTAGCGACTGGGATCTGTTGCGCGATCCATTGCTGACTCTCCCATGGTACGAGACTGGATTTCCCGCCGATCACCAGCGCCGGTACGCCGATCTGACCTAACAGATTCCGCCAATCGGCGAGCGCACAATCCCAGAGTAGTGCCGCAGCACTCGACCGTGGCAACTTCATATTTTCACGTAGAATCCAATCCCCTTGGGATGCGACAAGCCGCGGACTAAGCATGTCGATGAGCATACGTCGTGTCGTCTCTTCCGCATCGTCGCCACGTAGTGAGGTGCAAACCGCACACAGGTGTGAAAACGAAAAAATCGCGCCTGCCTCATTCCGCGCCTGTTGAGATTCCGTCTCGCCGAGTGTCAGTACCGCTGGTTGATCATCAAGGATTACGACACAAAGTCGATCCGTACCGAAGAGTTCAAGATAAGAAAAAATAACGGCCGCACCCATCGAATGCCCGAGTAAGGTGATCTTTTCCAAATCGAGCGTTAAAATTAATTCTCTCAAGTCCATCGCCAATCGCGCGAGGTGATAGCCGTGATCGACTTTTTCACTCTCCCCGTGACCCCGATGGTCGATCGCAATCACGCGACATCGACTGCTGAGGGTTTCGATCGTGTCACCATACATCGCGGCAGTCTGTGACCAACCCGGCAGCAACACCAGCGGTGCCCCTCGACCCGCCTCGCGGTAATGCAACCTGACCCCGGTCGGAATCTGCAATTCGTTCAATTTCACAGCAATCACAAATTCCTGGCCGGTGGCAAAGAGCAGGGAGTTCCTAGAGGGCCTGCCCGGGACGGAATCGGCGACGAAATTCATCCGGGGCAAGCGACACATCACTGTCGTCCTCGACCCGCTCGCGCAGTGCGGCAAGCTCTCGCTTCATCTGCTCGACTTGTTCCGCATACTGAGGGTCATCGTAAAGATTCACCAGTTCATCGGGATCCGCTTCCAGATCGTAGAATTCCCATTCATCAAACTGATAGAAATGCATTAACTTGTAACGTTCGCTCCGGATGCCGTAATGGCGCGGCACCATGTGTACGCTCGGAAATTCATAGTAGTGGTAATAAATTTCCTTCCGCCAGTCCTCTGGCTCCTTGCCGGCTAACAACGGTACAAGCGATCGCCCCTGCATCTGAGGATCGGCAGCGCAGGCCGCAGCCTCGAGGAATGTCTCCGCATAATCAAGATTTTGTACCATCATCGTATTGCGCGATCCGGGCGTCGTGACACCGGGCCACTTAATGATCAGAGGCATCTTGAGCGACTCTTCATACATCCATCGCTTGTCGTACCACCCGTGATCGCCGATATAAAACCCCTGATCCGAGCTATAAACCACAATCGTGTTTTCCTCGAGATCCAGATCCTTTAACATTTGCATCAGCTGACCGACGCTGTCGTCGACCCCGCGAACGCAGCGAAGATAGTTTTTGGCATATCGTTGATATTTCCAGCGAACCAATTCTTTGCCCTTCAGTTTCGCCGCATGGAATGCGGCATCGTCCGCCTGATAGGCATCGCGCCAGCGTTTCTTCTGTTCTGGCGTCATCCGCCACAGGTTATCGCGGGCCGAGCGATCCTGACGGGCCTGAATGGCATCGCCGTCAAACTCCGCAGTCAGATCGACAAACAGATCGTAGTGCAGATCCATGTGTCGATCGATCTCCATCTCCTGATGTCGCGCCGGGGGCGCGTTGTCCTCCCAGCGGTCAAACAGAGTCTCGGGCTCTGGCAACTGCAAATCATCGTAAAGGGCAATATGCTCAAACGCCGGCATCCAGTTGCGATGGGGTGCTTTGTGCTGACACATTAACAAAAAAGGTTTATCCGGATCGCGACCCTCTTTCAGCCAATCGACCGCAAGGTCGGTCACGATCTGGGTGCAGTGCCCCTTAATCACTTTGCTGCCCTCCGGCGTGAGAAATTCCGGGTTGTAGTAGGCACCCTGACCGGGCAGAACCATCCAGGTGTCAAAGCCCTGCGGCGTGCTTTTGAGGTGCCACTTGCCGAATAGTGCCGTCTGGTATCCACACGCTTGCAGCAACTTGGGAAAGGTCGTCTGATCGGGATTGAACCGATTACCGTTGTTCATAAATCCGTTTTTATGGCTGTGTTTGCCAGTCAATATCACAGCACGACTCGGACCGCAAATCGAATTGGTGCAAAAACTGTTTTCAAACAGCATCCCCTCACGTGCGAGTCGATCGATATTTGGTGTCGGATTTATCGCCTGATAAAGCCCTCCATACGCACCTATCGCATGGGTCGCGTGATCATCGGAAAAAATGAAAACGATATTCGGACGCTTCTCGGCACCCGGCGTCGAATCATCACCCAAACTGGTAGCCGCGAGCGAGCAAAATATTAAAACCAACAGGGGCAAGGCCGCGAGCAGGCATTGATCAAATTTATTAGATCCTGATTGAATCATTCGCATGTGGGTCCGCCTTGGATACGTTTCTTGAAATTATCGGAGATTCAACTGATTGGGCACTTTCGTTACGCCTGCCTCGTGGACTCGTTTCAGATTCCGCAGTCGCTCGATGACCTTCGGGTGCGTCGCGGCAATATTATATTTTTCCGCCGGGTCATGTTCGAGATTAAAAAGCAGGGGTGGATCGTGTTTAACGGGATCTTTCTGACCCACAAATTCAGTCTTTGTTTTAAAGTGTGCCTTAAAGGGCCCTTCACGCAAAGCAAACACCTCGTCGCCGTGATAATAAACCATCTCTTTGCGGCCCCCAGCTTCGCCGTGCAATAAGACTTGCGTGAGATCGATGCCGTCGATCGTCCGGTCACTTGGCAGCTTAGCGTCGCAGATCGTGGCAAAGGTCGGGAGTAAATCCAGCGTGCTTCCGACGTCCATGATCACCGCGGGCTGAATGTGCCGGGGCCACCAGAAGACGGTCGGCTCACGCATACCGCCCTCCCAGGTACTGCCCTTCGCATCACGCAGCAATCCAGCAGAACCGCCCTGTTGCCGATACATGTGCCACGGTCCGTTATCTGATGTAAAGACAACAAGCGTCTCTTCCGCGATGCCTTCATCACGCAATGCCTTTAGAATCCGACCGGTCGATGCGTCGATCTCTTCAATCACATCGCCGTATAAGCCCCGGAGGCTGACATCCTCAAACGGCTCGGAGACAAACAGCGGGACATGCGGCAGGTTGTGAGCGAGATAAATAAAGAAGGGCTGCTTCCGGTCTCCGCGGATGATTTTGATCGTCTCTTGTGTGTATCGCTCCGTGATAGTTGTCTGATCGGCGGGCCGTTCAATGATTTCCTCGCCCCGCATCAGCGGTACATTCCAATATTCACTTTTGGGATTTTCGAATTGTGCTTTCCATGGTGGTGCATCTTTCGAGGTATCCATGTCGTTGGAATAGGGAATGCCAAAATACGAATCGTATCCGTGACTTGTCGGCAAGAACTGCGGTAGGTGTCCGAGATGCCATTTGCCGACTGCATGGGTGGCGTAACCGGCGTCCTTCAACATCCGGGCGATTGTGATTTCACTCTGCGGCAGGCCTCCCTTCGAATCGGGAAACAAAACACGATAGCCGAATCCGCACATCCCACTTCGAACCGGATAGCGGCCGGTTTGCAGCCCGGCGCGACTCGGCGTGCAGACCGGGGCGGCTGCATAAAACTGCGTCCATTTCTGCCCCTCCCGCGCCATCTGATCAAGCTGAGGCGTGCGGATGGTCGGATGCCCGAAACAACCGAGATCACCGTATCCCAGGTCATCGCAAAATATCACGATCACGTTGGGTCGCCCCTCGTGACCTTCCACTACGGCAGTCGACGACAAAAGCAGCACGAGCAGCATCAAACGCAACACCCGACAAAACCCCCGGGCGACAATTAACGTGGGTCGATCGAGTGAGGGATATAACACTTTGCACTGGCCTCTCATTCGCCTTTTTGTACTTTCGGTCGATGTCTCATCGTAGCCGTGCCAGGCGCGAATCCGCAAGTTCCCATCCTGATGACGCGGAGCGATACAGCGCGAATGCAACGGAAATTTAGGTTGAATAACGTAGTATTTGTATTAGTCGATGCGTCATTTCCACTAGCACATCCTGCTGCTGTGCATATAAAATAGAAGCGTCGTTAATCGACCCACTCCCACCTGTTGTTTCTGCTCATGCAACGTGTCCCACCCTCGAATCTGCTGCTGCTTACCACCATGCCCCTGACGTGGCTCTGCACCTGCCTCGTGTCGCAGGCCGAAGAGGGAGTTGATTACGTCAGGGAGATTCAGCCGATTCTGGCGGATCACTGTTTTGAATGCCACGGCCAAGATCCCTCTTCCCGTGAGGCCGACTTGAGGCTCGACAAGCGGGATGTCGCGGTGGCTTCCATCAATGGAGATCCAGCCATCGTGCCGGGAAACGCGGCGCAAAGCATTTTGATGGAACGCATCGAGTCGGAAGACCCCGATCTGCGGATGCCGCCACCGGAGCATGGAGATCCGCTGAGCGAAGAGGAGCGCATTCTACTGCGTCGCTGGATCGATCAGGGGGCAGAGTATCGAGAACATTGGGCATTTATTCCGCCCGTAAAGGTTGCTTGCCCGACCGATGTTCATCCGATCGACTTTTTCGTACATCAGCAATTGGCCGCAAGAAAGCTCACGCCCAACCGGCGGGCCGATCGCGCAACCCTGTTGCGTCGCGTGTCACTTGATTTAACCGGTCTTCCTCCCACACCTGAACAACTCGACGCGTTTCTGGCCGATGATGCACCCGATGCCTACGCGAAGCAAGTCGAACGACTGCTTCAGTCTCCTCAATATGGAGAGCGATGGGCACGTTGGTGGCTCGATGCTGCCCGTTATTCGGACAGCGATGGCTATGAGAAAGACCTGCCGCGCAAACAATGGCCCTGGCGCGACTGGGTAATTAAGGCCCTTAATAACGACCTACCCTACGACGCGTTCATCACCGAACAGCTGGCTGGCGATCCATTGCCCGATGCGGCACAGGATGAACACGTTGCTACCGGATTCCTCCGAAACGGGATGGTCAACGAAGAAGGTGCGATCATCGCCGAAGAATTCCGCATGGAGGGGCTGATCGACCGCATGGACTGTTTGGGCAAGGCGGTGCTCGGATTGACGATCGCGTGTGCCCAATGCCACGACCACAAATACGATCCGATCTCGACGCGGGAATATTACCAACTGATGGCCTACATCAACAACGATTATGAGGCCGTGAGTCGGGTGTTCAGCGCCGAGCACCGTAAGACCATCGACTCGATCGAGAAAAACATCGCGGCCAAGGAAAAAGCCATCAAGCAGGCTGCTCCTGATTGGGAAGCGAAACTCGCCACATGGATTGACCGGCAGCGTAAAGCCCTCAAGCAACCGCAATGGCAGGCCGCCACCCCGACCAGTGCAGAGGTCCCTGACGGGATCTGTCACCCCGAGCTACTTGCGGACAACAGTGTGCTAAATCTCGGTTTTCGGCCGACCAGCACCCGGCTCACCGTCTTGCTGGAAACTCCCGAAACGACGATCACGGGCTTGCGACTTTGTGGCCTCAAGCACGGTGACCTGATTTTTGGCGGACCTGGTCGCAGCTATGTGGGCAACTTTGCTATCAGCGAAATCAAAGTGGAGGCATGCAGTGGCGATAGCGATGCGTATGAAAAAATTAAAGTTAAATCTGCCTCGGCCGACAGCGCCACGCCCAATCGCCTGATCGATTCATACCTTCGCCGTAATGCGGAGGATAGCCGTATGGTCGGTGGCGCGGATTACCTGATCGATGGAATCTGGGAAACGGCCTGGACACCGGATCGGGGCGGGCATTTTCACAACGAGCCCTGCGAAGCCGTATTGCAATTTGAGGAGCCGATTAACCACGAACAGGGCATAAAATTCCGTGTCGTGATGGAATTCCGTCACGGCGGAAATGACGCCCACGGTCGGAAAAACAACTTCATTGGTCGCTTCCGCTTTGACGTCACAGGGGACGAAACTCCCAAAGCCGCCGCGGTGACCGCTGAGGTGCGGGAGGCACTCGAGCGGGACCCGGCGAACCGTTCGAATTCTGACAATCGCTTGCTGTTGACTGCATGGGCGGCAACCGACGAGCGGACCAAATCAATGGCTAAGGCAATTGAGAAGCAGTGGAAGCGTTGGCCTGAGGGAGATTCGGTCCTCCACCTGGCAACGCGAGACGGGGAATATGTTCGGGAAACCCGAATCCTGGATCGCGGCAGTTGGCAATCGCCCGGTAGCCAGGTCAACGCCGGTGTGCCGGCATCCCTGCACGCCCTATCCGATGAACAACAACCGCCCAACCGTCTCACGCTGGCTCGATGGTTGACCGACTCTGCATCACCGACTACGGCACGGGTGGCAGTAAACCGCATCTGGCAGTCTTATTTCGGAACCGGACTGGTCGAGACGACCGATGACTTCGGCGTTCGAAGTGCGCTCCCGTCACACCCGGAATTACTTGATTGGCTCGCCGTCGAATTCATGCATCCAACCTTGGAGACTGGGCAACCATCCAAACCATGGAGTCTGAAGCACTTGCACCGTGTCATCGTCTCAAGCGATACGTATCAGCAGAGCGCGGTGGCAAACCCAGAGGCAATCGAGATTGATCCGCAAAATCGACTACTTGCCCGCGGTCCTCGATTTCGGGTCGACGCAGAAATGGTTCGCGACATCGCCTTGGCCGCCTCCGGACTGTTGAAGGAAACGGTGGGCGGTCCGAGTGTATTCCCTCCCGTGCCCGATGGACTTTTCTCGCTCAGCTTCACTGCTGTCGATTTCTGGGATACGGCCAAGGATGACGAGCGATATCGACGCAGTCTCTATGTCTTCCGACGTCGCTCCATTCCGGATCCTGTTTTGGCGAGTTTCGACGCACCGTCGGGCGATGCCTCCTGCGTGAGACGGACCTATTCCAACACCCCGCTGGCCGCACTCACCAGCTTAAATGCAACCATTTTTACCGAAGCAGCACAGGCAATGGCGCTTCGACTTCTGGGCAGAGCGTCGGATACTGATCGAGATCGATTAATCTATGGTTATCGATTATGTGCGAGTCGGCATCCGACCGCACGCGAAGTTGATGCGCTCATGGACCTGCTCGAAGCGACGCGGAATCGCCTGGCCAGCGGAGAACTCGCAGCGTCCGATATTGCCTTTAATCCGCTTACCAAACCTTCCGATCTTCCCTCGACGGCATCACCCAATGACGCGGCAGCGTGGACGATCGTATGCCGGGTGCTGTTGAATTTGGATGCGACACTGAGCAAGGGATAGCACACGAGACCCTAGACGCAACAATAGAAAAAAACAGGGCAAGCGATAGAACGCAGGATACAATAGAGTCAAACGCGTAAGCTCATAAAGGTATTAGTCCAATGCAAACATCCACTCCCGACACCCCACCGGCCTCCCCCGTATCGCGTCGTTGGTTCCTGGAGCAGTGTGGCGTGGGGGTAGGCTCACTGGCCCTTGGCGCACTTGCAGAGGGCGACAAAACCGCACATGGCGCATCAACCAGCGACCATCCGCTTGCCGTTCGTCCGCCACATTACGCGCCGCGAGCCAAGCGGGTGATTTATCTTTTTCAGGCCGGTGCGCCGAGCCACCTCGACCTGTATGACTATAAGCCAGAGCTTGCGCAATGGAGCGGTAAAAAACCCCCCGCTGAGTTATTAGAGGGCTATCGTGCGGCATTCATCAAACCTGACTCAGCACTGTTGGGGCCGAAATATGAATTTAACCGCCACGGCGAATCGGGAATCGAAATCTCTAACCTCCTGCCGTACACCGCGAGTATCGTCGACAAATTATGTTTCGTCCGCTCGGTCTCGACCACAGCCGTCAATCATGCCCCGGCCCAGATTCTCATGAACACCGGCACCCAGATTTTCGGGCGCCCGAGTTTCGGCGCATGGTCCCTCTATGGACTCGGCAGCGAGGCGAACGACTTACCGGGTTACGTCGTCCTCAGCAGTGCTAATGGCACCAGCGGCGGGGCGAGCAACTGGGGTTCAGGATTCCTTCCGACGCGTTACGGGGGTGTGCCCTTGCGGAGTAGTGGCGACCCGATACTTTATCTCTCGAATCCGAAGGGTATCGATGCCCGCACTCAGCGAGCTTCGCTCGACACCCTGAAACTGCTTAACGAGCAGGAACTCGGCCGGATGGGCGATCCTCAGA
>JAYYJN010000341.1:0-6261 GCA_036146215.1 Planctomycetota bacterium | reverse complement strand
AAATACACCCGATTTCATCAAACCTCCGGAACGCAAGGGGAGCCGCTCGTTGTGCTCGATACGCCAGAAGATTGGCAATGGTGGACCGATACCTGGCAATATGTTTTGGACGCAGCCGAAATCAACCCCACCGATCGATGTTTGCTCGCGTTTTCATTCGGCCCGTTTATCGGGTTCTGGTCGGCGTTTGATGCGTTGGTCGACCGCGGCTGTCTGGCTATTCCCAGTGGAGGACTCTCGTCACTTGCTCGCCTCGAGCGGATTGATACCCTGAATGCAACCTGCCTGTTCTGCACCCCGAGCTATGCCCTGCGTCTGGCCGAAGTTGCAAAGGAACGGAATCAGGATCTCCGCGAATCTGCGGTGCGCACAATTGTGGTAGCAGGCGAACCGGGCGGCTCGCTGGAATCGGTGCGGAGACAAATCGAGAATGCATGGAATGCCCGGGTTCTGGATCATGCCGGGGCAACTGAAATCGGCCCCTGGGGCTTTGGCTCATTGCACGGTCCGGGCCTCTACGTAAATGAAGCCGAATTCATCGCCGAATGCATTGATCCGGAAACGGATGAGCCGGTTGGAGAGAATCAGATCGGAGAACTGATTCTGACCTCGCTGGGCCGCGCTGGGCATCCGATCTTCCGATATCGGACCGGCGATCTGGTCCGTTGTCACCCGCCGACAACAAATGAGAGGATCCAATTCACGCGTCTGGCAGATGGCATTCTGGGACGAACTGATCAGATGCTGATCATTCGCGGAGTGAACATCTTACCGAGTGCGGTCGAGCAAATCATCCGCGGCTTTCCCGATGTAGGCGAATTCCGTTTGACGGCGAGCCACAGCGGCGCGATGGATGAACTCAAAGTGGAGGTCGAAACGGATCCAGTTATCGCTGCACAGCTCGGCGAGCAACTCCAAACCAAACTCGGGCTAAGAATTGCGGTTGATCCGGTCGAAGGAAAATCGCTGCCCCGTTTCGAAGGCAAGGCAAAACGCTTTATCGACTTGCGAACAAGGAATATCTGATGGCAACGCGACCGACTACATTGTCGTTGACTCCCGACGCGACTCTACAAATCTCATGGAGTGATGGCAGTTTACGGGAATACGGCTTCCAAGAACTGCGAGACCATTGTCCGTGCGCCTCGTGTCGCGAACTTCATCGAAATCCGCCTGAACCATCCCCGCTGCAGATCCTTTCGCCCGAAGAGACGCAGCCTCTAACAATCAAATCAATGGACCCGGTCGGCAATTATGCCTATAGCATCGCATTCAGCGACGGGCATGATACGGGAATTTATCAGTTGACATTGCTGCTTGAAATCGGTCGCAGAGTACCCTGACCCGGCACGCTCACCGATGTCACTCGGCCTCACTCTTGCGGCGGAACAATGTTGCGAAGTTGATTGAGCGGATCTTGACCGGTGGGCGGCAAATCGGAAGCCGCTCCAGTTGCAGGGGACGGAGGTTTTTTCTCGATCAGATCTTTCAACGTGAGGTGAATTTTCTGATAAGTTGAATCCGCAATCACGTAGTACCAGTTCGCAAAGCGACGATTCAGTTCCGCTGATCGTTGCTTTCCGGTCTCAATTTTGTCCGCAAAGCTCTGCTTTTTTTTCGCGTTTTCCGCCAGAATTGCCTCTCGCTGCCGGGTCCACTGTTCCGCATCTGCTTCCGGTGTTTCCGCTGGGCCACTCGCTGTTGTCCCATCCGCTGGTTTCTCTGACGTTTTCTCTCGTAATTCACCTGCCGCAGTATCCCCCGCAACAGTATCCTCCGCGACAGCGTCCTCCGCTGCCTTCTCTTGCGGCGGTTGTTCTGGGGGCACGTCAGCATATTCGGGCGCGGTAAGCAGGCTCGGGTCAAATTCTGTCGTGACCATCAGATATCTCAAAGCTCGGCCCGTCGCGGCGGAATCCTCCGCAGCAGAAACAGTCTCTTCAACCGCTGACGATGCTTGATCCTGCTGCAATCCACTTGCCCCATCCGCTTTTTCTCTCCCCGCGATTCCACCGAATCGCAGAACATATTTCAGTCCATCTGCCATGCCGATGTTGACCTCTCCATGGTTCGAAAGCAATACATTCTGCACCGTTCCTCCAGGACCCTCGACTTGACGAAAAAAATAACCATGTTGCTCCAGACTCTCGACTGCCCCCGGACTGGATTGAATAAATTCAGCGAGGCTATTTCCCAGTCCATCCGGCTTGCGTCGCACATTCACAACGCGCAAATCATCAAGTGCCACCTTCATTTCTTCCAACCGCTTCTTATTAAGCTGCTGATCGTCCGACAAGCCTTCTTCGGTAGGTTTGCCGTTTTCGAACGCGATTAATTTTTCCAAATTCCATTCTAAATCCGTCTGGTCGTACTCCAGCACGATTTCGGCCTCCATCTCCAAGCCCTGGACCACGGTCGCCACCCGTAGGCCTTCCGCGCCTAGAATTGGTTGTTGTCCGGTCACAACCGTGTAATCACTGATGGCAACATCCTTGAGTTCCAAAGGATCAAACTGCAATACATCACGCTCAATCCAATCCTCAAAACGTGTGGAGAGGCTCGTGGGGTCGAGCTTTACGGTGTAGACCTGGTCGTTGCTCGCCTGTCGCACATAATATTGATCCTCGCTGCCGATCACTTTTTTTCCGATAATGAAATCCGCCAGTGGATCCCCTTTGGCCGAATGAAAGGTAACACGCTTGCCTACACCCTTTGCCCCGCGACCGAGTTCTGCTGCCGTCGGATCGACCACACCGAAATCTTCATGATTTCCCGCCTGATCGGTCACGCTCGCTAAAATTTCCGCGTAATTGACGCCGGTCACCGCATCGACCAGATGATCACTCTGATCGGCGGGGTGATTTTCATGCGACGGTATAGAAAACCGACCGTCTACTTTAGCTATTTCAAACGGCGCTGGTGCACCCTCGTCCGCATTAAAGTTCACGATCCGTAGCCGTGCCACTTCAAGCGGGTCCTCAATCGCAACCAACGGTTGGCCGATCTGATCCGCTGCCGTTTTTTCCGGTGCCTCTCGGCTGACTGCAAATGCAACCAGGGTGCTAACCACGGCAACGCATAAAAATAAAATTGTTTTACCCTGTTCGCTCATCTTTCATTTTCCTCAATATCCCTCGATGGACACAAGATTTTCTTTCGCCCCAGCCGTGTAGTCGCTTCCCTAGGAACGCATCCGTGCGGGAGCGACTGATTCTTTTTCGCGTGATCGCCGGACAAAAAACACACAAAGAGCGATCAGCAGCGGAGGGATCGGGGGCAACAGAACGGCCATTAACTTATAACGATCTTGGACCCGATGAATATCGGCTGCCATTTCATTTTCGATCCGACGGTATTCTGCTTGCTCTTCACGATCTAACTGCGCCTTGCGTGCCTCAATCCGCGATGTCCCATTTCGATGAGCAATCGCCATTTCCTCCTGCATCTGCTGCGGGCTGATATCTCGTCTCCCTTGTAACGTTTCAGCGATTTTATCGAGCTTCTCCTGCTCCTGATCAATCAACCGGTTGAAGTTATCTTCCGCTTCTTTTCGGGCTTCATCTCGATCCCGCTTCGCGGCATCGCTAACCTGTTTGATCGCCGTTAGCTCGCGATGCACGGGACGCCGTTTGCGAATATCGATAAACCGTGTATCTTCCGCCAGGCCGTCCAGTATATTCAGCACAAAAGGCACATTATCGACCTGCCACTTGGCAAATCGCTCACCAAAAAAGCTGGCCCGCTCCCGCAACAAGAAGAACACACCCGCTAGAATGTCCATATCTGAAACGACAACAACATTCAGGCCGCCTGCCGTTTTCTGATCGTTTGCCCCTTCCTCCCCTTCTTGTGTCCGGATAGCTGCTGCGAGCACATAACGATTGCCGGTCGACTTCTCAAACTCCTTGATTTGTCCCCGTGAGCGGAGATCCATCTGGCCAAAAAGATTCCGTGTGACACAGTCGTCGAATCGCACCGTACCGGTTCGCTGGCCTAGGGTTACCAGAGGCACGAATTCCCTTCCAAGATCGGTACCCACATCCTCAATTGCACCCGGGTAGAGAAAAAGTAACTTTTGCAATCCGGAACTGACCGGTTCTTCCGCGTTGAGCGGCGTGCCGTCAGTATCGCAGGCTGGGGAAACCCAAACATATTCATTCTGCAGTTCACCATCCTCGGGGTGTGGTGTGTAGTCCTGCCAGACAATTGCTGTGGCCTCACCGCTTGTACCGCCACCAAGGCCTTGCGCGCGTGCTGGCAAAGACACCAGACGGATCCCAAGCAGCTTCCACAAGGCACGCAGATCGCCTTTCGGTGCAGGTGGCTGTCTCATGAACGGCATTTGCCCTCCCTGCTGTTTCGGTTGATCCGTACCTGGTGCGGGAGAGGTCAAGGGAAACGGATCTTCAAACAGCGCCGTGGGCTGTCCTTTTTGGATCGCTGCCACAAGGTGCTCCATCTCCTGGGGTCCGAGTGACGATGGCTGTACTGCCAGTAGCACGTCGTATTCGGCCTCGATCGGTTGTGCGGGGTCGACATCAATCACATTGAATTGTTTCTTCAATTCGGAAACCAGCGGTTGCTCGCCCGATCCAGAGCCAGGAAAACCGCCGGGCGCCATCAGTTGGGCATCCGTTTTCACGATTCCCAAGGTGAGGCGTTTCTCCTGTAGTACGATCGCCAACGATCGCATCAATTCATATTCCACCGGAAGACTTTCCCCCATAAAGGGAACGACCACCCGCTGCAGACCATATTCAAAAGCCACACCGAAAATCACATCTCGCGAGGTCGCAGCTCCCCGGACGGTGGTCAACATCGACTCTTTTCGAATCCCGTAAAGCGCCTCTGCGCGGTTGGCTCGGGCACCAAAAATATCAATGCCGTCATAAATACGCAGTTTCACGCGACTGCCGCCTACCGCTTTGATCTCCTCAAGAGCCGCCAGAAGATTAAAACGTTTTTGCACGAAATCTTGAGGTAGATCTTTCGAAATGAATGCTTCGATTTTTAGCACGTAAGGCGCCTCGCGCGCGTTGAGTGTTTCAACTAATTCTACCGATCTTGGCGACAGTGAACTGAGTCGCTCACTCGTGATGTCCCAGCGTCCCCACTGGAGTGCCGCAGCGGAAACACTGACACTGCCTGCAATGAGCATCAGCGCAAGGGCCCGCAACACATAGTGGCCTTTCATTGCTCCACTCCCCTGCTTTGCTGACCAGTGTCGCCTGCCGATCAGGATCATGGACAAATAAAGCATCACGGTAATTATCATCAAAAAATAGACCAGGCTCGCACCACTCACGATCCCGCTCTGAAAATCAAAAAACTTAGTAGCGACGCTGAACTGAGACAATTGCCGAGCAAATTCTTCGGGAAATACAATGTCGGCCCAGGAAACGATTACCAACGGCGCACAGAAAACGATACCGAGCACAAAACCGACTGTGAGATTTTTGGTCATGAATGACGCTACCATCCCGACCGAGAGAAGCGCGAGACCCACGATCCAATAGCCGAAATAATTACTGAGAAACAGACCTGCGTCAGGGGAACCGAGTGTACTCAACACCCAAAAGTTACAAATTTGAGAGAAAAGCAACGAAACGGTATAAATCGCCACCGCAGCCAGGTACTTACCAAGCACAATATCAAAGTCGGAGGTCGGCATTGTCAAAAGTAATTCGTCTGTTCCAAGTCGACGCTCCTCGGCCCAAATACTCATGGTGATTGCCGGAATATAGACCAGCAAAATCAAAGGCAAATATTGATTAAGCGGATCGAGGTTCACCAGATTCGAACTGAAGAAAGATTCGCTCCAGAAAGCGGTGATCCCGCAGAGGGCGACAAACAGACAGAGAAAGACATATCCGGTAGTATTCGTAAAATAGGCTAAAAAGTCTCGCTTAAAAATTGCGAATGCCGCGGGAGAAATCGATGCCAGACCCGCAAGACCAAGAATGAGCGGTGCCAGAAACAGCAAGTCGACACCGAAAACAATAAACAGCGAGGCAAACATATTTCCGAAAATGAACATATTAATGAATTCCGTGTTTGCTGTAACAAAACATAAGTACAGAAGGTACTGAAAAAATACCTAAGAGGAAAAAGAAGGGGCTGTAGCGGTCAACTCGGCGAAGATCGCGTCAAGAGTGCTTCCCTTGTCACGCAGCTCTGCAAGCGATCCATCAAACACAAGTTGACCTTGATGAATAAATAAAACACGACTCGCTACCGCTTCTACTTCCTGGAGGATGTGCG
>JAYYJN010000340.1:0-26911 GCA_036146215.1 Planctomycetota bacterium | reverse complement strand
GGATTTTTTCGCGCGCCTTTTTCTGTTGCCGCTGACTAGCAACAGCTGCTATCCGATCCACAGCAATTGTCTGGTGGTAGGACTGTAAGCGAGGCGTCATGTTCGGCATTCGATTGTTGATCGCGTTTGCCCGATATCAACGAGAATTGCTCCCGATAAGGTGACCGCGAAAGCATGACAAACATTTTTTCAGAGACATTCGTGCGCAGACCTCGCTCGTACTGCTGGCCGTTTTCATCGACGACGGTTTTCCATGGACCATGGTAAAGCACCTTGTGCTCACAAGCCGAATCAGACACCGTGAGTTCTTTGAATGCCCGCACGGTTACGCTGCGGAATTCAATACCCTCCACAACCGCCCAGGGATCCGCCTGTCTTCGGAGAATCTCAATGCCATAAAAGCGAGCCTGCTGAAATGCCTCAAGCAAATTATTTTCTTCGAATGCCCCGCTGATACAGCCACTCCAAAGGGCAGGGTCATTTTTTAGGTGTTGCGGAACGTTGCAATCACTCACAATGTCACTAATTACTGCACGACCACCGGGACGAAGGACCCGAGCTATCTCTGCAAACATCTGTTTTCGATCTGCCGGATCGACCAGATTGAGCACACAGTTAGAGACGACGACGTCAATAGAATTGCTCGCAATCAGCGGCTCCTTATCTCGTTGTTCTTCCAACCATCGGCATGCCCGATCCCAGTCAGCCATGTTACGGATCGGATATTCTGCCAGGAATGTCTGAAATGCGGTCCAATCGGTTGCAAGATCCTGGATATTGCCCCGTAGGAATGAAGTGTTGTGCCAACCAACCTGGTCCCCAACCTGTTTTTGATAACGACGAGCCAGTGCAAGCATCTCCTCGTTTTGATCGATGCCGATGACGCGTCCCTCCGGACCGACCACCTGGGAGAGGATGTAGCAGATCTTTCCGCCCCCCGATCCGAGATCAAGCACTGTCTCGCCGACGTCGACATGTTCGGACGGATTGCCGCACCCGTAATCGCGATCGATTAATTCTTGCGGCAGTACCTGCAGATATTTGCCCTCGTACTGGACAGGGCAACAGAGAGCGGGCTCTTTTTCAATTGCAGCCGCGGTGTAACGTTGCCGCACGGTACGCTCAATATCAATATCTGGGGTGTATTTATTCATTGTTCCAACCACGTGCGTGAGAATTCTTGTCCGCTCTTTAACGCTAATCATAGTGGACGCCTGCCGAGGTGTCACGACATCTAGACAAGCCTGCCGCACGTGAAAGAGTACATTTAGCGGTACACGAGGCGGTACAGGAGGCAGCACACAACAGGGCCATGACCGCTGTGGGCAGATGGCCGATTGTGGGCAGACAAAAGGTTGGGGTGGCGTGGGGTGCGGGACTTAATTGTTGATGGGCAGAATTCCCGAAAAATGATCGTCCCGTCGTTCCCACTCGCGGCGCACTTCGCCAAGTCCATAAACGCACATCTCAAATTCTTCACTCAATCGTCGCAAAACATCGTTTTGAGATTTTTGCTCGTCATTGGGAAAGGTGCTTGCGATATAGTAAGCGCGTTTCCCTTGTTCGCAATAATCCAAAAAATAATCTCGACGCTCGGAACTTTGCATTTGTCGTAAAGATTCAGGATACAAGCCTGTCCAAAACAGGGTAAAATCGCCAACGTGTTGATGGAGGTCCCGGCGTGCTTCGCCGATTCTCTCTTGCCCTTCAAGCATCATGCTAGCCACTTCTTCGAGCGGACGTCCTGCAAGATCGCGGAGATTATAAACCGCATCATTACGGAGAAATCGAATCAACAGGCTCGCGACGTAGTCGATCAGTGGTGGATCGGCAACGCCGAGTTGAGCCACAAAGGCGTGTTCCGTGAGCCCGGAAAAAAATCGTCCGAGCGTTTGTTGAGGCGTGGGTGTCATGCGAATGCAACCTCCCGAATCCGCCAAGTATTGTTACAGACTTTGAATCGTCATTCAATCAATCGATTCTTTTATTAATTTATCCGAGCGACTTTTTTCCAGTCAATAAAAAAACAAATTTCGATCAATGTAAGTTTTAGAAACGGTTTTAAGACAAGTACTTGCGCGAAAACCGAGCATTCCTAGTCGTGACCCTCGCCGCGACAGTTTTGCCCGCAATGATGTCAATCGAAGCAGCCAACTGCGTGCGAGTCAAAAACAATTGACGAGCAGCTTGCTAACAGGCTGCGAGGGCATGCGTCAGTGTTTCAACATACGCTGCGACCTCGCGCACCGCATCTGCATCCATTTCTGCGTCTTGTCCCGCTGCGACTGGAAGACCGCCACTGTACCGCCGGACGATTGCACTCCCCACGATTATCCCATCGGCGACTGGAGCGAGTAATCGGACATGCTCGGGTGTGCTGATACCGAATCCGATGCAGATCGGCAAGTCACTTTTCTCCCGCAAAGATTGCACGCTCTCGAGAGTTTCTTCGGGTAGGGACTGACGCTCCCCGGTTATCCCTACGACCGATACATAGTAGATAAATCCCGTCGTCGCTTCGATAATACGTTCAACTCGATCGGGAGGAGTGTTAGGCGTAATGAGTTGAATCAGGCTTACATCCTCCGCCTTGCAAATGGCGGCAAGGTCTCCCGATTCCTCCACGGGAAGATCAGGCACAATTAAACCCGAGACGTGTGCTTCCTTGGCGGCGGACACATAGTTTGCCAGTCCCCGGCGATGAATGATGGCATGACTGACCATCGTGACAACTGGAGCGGTTAACGATGGAGCGGTCTCTCTAAGCATTTTAAAAATGTCATCCAATCCAATCCCCGAGTTTAAAACCCGGGTATATGAGGCCTGGATGACCGGACCATCCGCAATCGGATCACTATAGGGGATACCGATTTCGCAGAGATGGCTTCCATGTGCAACCAACGCTGAAAGCAACTGGCTTGTGGCCCGGAGATTCGGATCGCCTGCCGTGATGAAGGGGATAAACGCTTTCTCTCCTCGCTGCCGTAAGCGATTGAACAATGTGTCCACTGCGGACATTCGATTTCCCTTATCCCTGTAAAAATCTATATTGTTATTGTCCCGCGACATCTCCACGCAGACGCGCAATCTCAGCCGTATCCTTATCACCGCGGCCTGATAGACAGACAACCACTTTCTGATCAGTGGGTCGTTCTTTGGCAATCTGCATCGCTGCCCAGATGGCATGCGAGGTCTCAATGGCAGCTAGAATGCCTTCCGTTTTCGCAAGCGCGTCAAATCCGCTCAAGGCATCCTGATCGCGACAGCAATCATAACGCACGCTGCCTGTGGCCTTCCAATAACTATGTTCTGGTCCGACTCCCGGATAATCGAGTCCGGCCGATATCGAATGCACATCACATGTTTGCCCGTCGCCATCCTGCATTACGTAGCTATAGCTGCCGTGAAGCACGCCGGGTTGACCATAGGTAAGCGGCGACGCGTGTTCTCCCGGATCATCGGATCGCCCTCCTGCCTCAATGCCGACCAACTCAACTTCCGGATGCTCAATGAAGGGGTAGAACATGCCAGCCGCATTACTACCACCGCCGACGCATGCCACGACAACATCTGGGAGGCTCCCTGTTTGATCTCGAGATTGGACGATCGTTTCTTTGCCGATCACGGATTGAAAATCTCGAACGATCATCGGGAAGGGGTGCGGACCGACCACCGAACCGAGGATGTAATGCGTGTCTTTTACTGAAGCCATCCAGTCACGCATTGCTTCATTGATTGCGTCCCGCAGGGTTCGCGAGCCACTATCCACGCCGCGAACCTCGGCGCCCAGCAATTTCATGCTATAGACGTTGGGCGCCTGTCGCCGAATATCTTCCTCGCCCATATACACGACACAAGGCAAGCCGAAGTGGGCACATGCAGTCGCAGTTGCGACGCCGTGTTGCCCGGCGCCTGTCTCTGCAATGACACGGGCTTTTCCCATGCGTTTAGTCAGCAAAGCTTGGCCGAGTGTGTTGTTGATTTTATGTGCCCCAGTGTGATTTAAGTATTCTCTTTTAAGATAGATTTGGGCTCCGCCGCAGTGTGCGCTCAACCGCGTCGCGTGATAAAGCGGAGATGGGCGGCCAACATAATGATTCAAGAGGCTATCGAGGGTTTTTCGAAATTCTGCGTCGCCACAGGCCTCATGATATTCAGCAGCTAGTTGATCAAGGGCCGGGGTCAGCGTTTCGGGAACGTAGCGTCCCCCGAAATCTCCAAAACGACCCGCGGTATCAGGAACAGTGGAAGAGGACATCATGATCGCTTTAACAATTATGTTGTGTTCGTAACAGTTCGCACCGGTTGCAAAAAGTGTGCGTTAATCCACTTCTGCGAGCATAGGCCCCGAGGACGGCATTGTCGAGTCGGGCTTGTTCTTCGTTTTCCACCGTTTGGCTTGCTCAAGTCGTCCAGTCTAGATGCCCAGTCATATGGTATGACGCGATGTTCGCACCGCAAAATCCCATTCAGGCTCCCTCATTATCGTAGCCAACCTGGCAGAATTTTGTATCCGTTTCG
Organism: Planctomycetota bacterium; assembly: GCA_036146215.1. Classification (GTDB taxonomy): domain Bacteria; phylum Planctomycetota; class Planctomycetia; order Pirellulales; family UBA7805; genus UBA7805. The sequence goes on along the minus strand of JAYYJN010000340.1, from coordinate 22,390 downwards.
TATCCGTTTTATATCCAAGATCTACCTCTTTTTGTGGCCTTATGTCCATGCCGAAGTTATTCGCCACAAGTTTCCCCATCCCTGCAAGGCGTTGCCGTCAAATAGCGGCCTGTGTTACAATTCTGTCGAAATAAAAGGTGGGTAAGTTGGGGATCGATGCTGGGCCCGAACCGCTCTCGGTTCGACTCACCTTTTTAGCTCGGCAGGCTCGTAGAACGACCTGGACGATCGGACTGAAAGGAAAGAAAGGGAGATTTTGGCATGGCTGACGGCAGTTATTTGTTCACAAGTGAGTCGGTAAGCATGGGGCATCCCGACAAATTAGCGGATCGAATCTCCGATGGAATTCTGGATGCATTATTTGAACAGGATCCGCAAAGTCGTGTTGCTTGCGAGACGATGGTGACAACCGGTGTTGTTGTGGTTGCCGGCGAAATTTCGACTACCGCCGTGATCGATTACTCAGAGGTGATCCGTGACGTTATTCGAGAAGTGGGCTACACGGATGACCAAATGGGGATCAATGCCGATACGTGTGCAGTGATGGTTTCGATTGATAAACAGAGTCCCGATATTGCCCAGGGTGTAGACGACAATCTCGATGAAGGGAAAGATGTCGGCGCGGGTGATCAGGGATTGATGTTTGGCTATGCATGTGACGAGACCGAGGAATTGATGCCGCTGCCAATCGCGTTGTCGCATCGCATTTTGAATCGTCTGACCCTGGCACGGCAAAATAGGGAGGTAGACTGGTTGCGACCCGATAGCAAGAGTCAAGTCACGGTGGAATATGAAGCTGATCAGCCGATACGAATCGACACAGTTGTCGTTTCTACACAGCATTCCCCTGAGGTGAGCCAGCAGGAAATATACGATTTTGTCGTCGAAAAAATTATTAAGCCAGTAATCCCTGCGGAGTTGAATAAGGGGGATATCGTTTTCCACATCAATCCTACCGGTCGTTTTGTGATTGGTGGTCCGCATGGCGATTGCGGGCTTACAGGCCGGAAAATTATTGTTGATACATATGGTGGTTGGGGTCGACATGGTGGCGGCGCATTCAGTGGAAAAGACCCGACGAAAGTAGACCGCAGTGCGGCATATATGGCGAGACACGTTGCAAAAAATATCGTCGCTGCGCAACTGGCAAGCCGGTGTGAAGTGCAATTGGCCTATGCAATTGGGGTTGCCGAACCGGTAAGTGTTCACGTTGACACGCAAGGAACAGGACGGGTCGAAGATTCACACCTCTGTAAATTGGTGCGGGAACACTTTGAACTCACACCGCGGGGGATCATTGAGTATCTCGATCTCAGACGACCTATTTACCGGCAGACGACTGCGGGTGGGCACTTTGGCCGCTCCGAACCTGAACTTACGTGGGAAAATACGGCGCCGGCGGAGAAACTGGCGAAGTCGACTGGCATGGTAGGCCAGTCGGTAGAGTAAAACAGAGGTGTGTGACGCGTGTTGCGAAAAGCGGTAGCACCCTTACCCCCTTACCCCCTGAACACCAAAGGCCGGGCATGGAAGCATCGGGGTCAATCAAACCAACGCCCAGGGCATCCGGGGCGGTTTTCATGGAAGCTCACGTCCCCGGGCGATCCGCCCTGGTGGCGGCAACTGTCAGTAGCGCTGCCCTTTTATCGGCTTTTTCGGCCCTGATGGCATTCAGGCGGTTTTGGGGTGGTCTTCAATCCGCGCCGACGCTGCAGGCACTTGTCGCAGTCGGGGTACTGTTGGCGGTGCTTGCCGCGGTGGTACATGGGGGGGCGAGATTACTTTGTGGAAAGCGGGCCGCTGTCTATCGTGCGGCGCAAGGTTTTTTGCCCCTAAGCCTTGCTGTGGCCGTGTTCTCAATCTGTGTTCCGGGCAGTTCATTTTTTGGGGTCTTCTGTGTCATTCTGATTTTAGGATGCGAAGAGTTATTTTGGCTTTTACGACCGACGACTGTTCGGGAGACGCTGCCGCGACAGGCTGCTGATTCACAGAGTGCGAGACCGATCCGCATGCAACAGGAAAAACAATCGTTGAAAGTTGAATCAGAACTGTCTGATTTTCCACCAGAGGTCCTACGAAGGGTTGAGCGGTCGGTGGGACCTGCGGGAGAGGATATTTGTTGGGGTCAGATTCGGTCCGAATTTCTTCCTGGACAACGAACGGCATCCATCCACCTGGAATTCTGCCCGCCGTTTCAGCGGAGTCCCGAATTACATGTGGAGCAGGTGGATGGACCAGATGCCACGGTAAAAACGACACAAATTCTTCCCTATGGAGCCCGCTTGGAAGTCCGACTCGCACAGAGCGGTTCCGAGTGCTTTGAAACACGAATTGAGTTTTCGGCCATCGTCGACAAGGACGAAGTGGCGTAGCGGGAGCCCCTGCAATTTTGTTTAGCCGGGCTTTGCGTGTTGGCAGAGGGTCGCAATAATGGCGGCTCGTGAGTTTGAATCCCCGCGTTAACAATCGAGTGTTTCTTATGGCCCGTTGGCCCCGTCATAAATGGACGACTTTGTTTACGTATGTGACGATGTTCTTGTTTTTCCCTTTGCTGTGTTACCTCGCTTTTCTTTTTGTCAGAGGACGGTAACAGTACGCGAGCCATTCAGCACTGATGAAAGAAGATCTGCTTAAAATCCTGCAGCCCTATCACCAGGAACATCTACTTGCGTTTTGGGATGAACTAGACCAATCGCAGCAGGGACGCTTGGCAGAGCAGATTAAAACGGTTGATCTCCCTCGGGTTGCCGAGATGTACTCAGCATGTTGTGAGGAAACCACCGGTTCACAAGATGCGTCGCGTGCCGAGCCACCACTCGCGATCCGAGTGGGTGAAACGAACGATGCAGATGCGCAGGAGGCGGAACGGGCCGGGCTTGCGGCGCTTGCGGAGGGTACGGTTGGCGTCGCTCTGGTTGCAGGGGGGCAGGGCTCGCGCCTGGGATTTGACCATCCCAAGGGAATGTACCCCATCGGACCCATTTCAGGGGCAACGTTATTCGACATTCTGCTGGGCAAAGTAATTGCCACCAGGACACGGGCCAACGCCCCAGTCCCGATTTACCTGATGACCAGTCCAGCAACGCACCAGGAGACGATTTCATATCTGAAGCGTGAGCAGAATTTCGGCATTCCAGCATCAGAAATCATGGTGTTTTGCCAAGGCACGATGCCGGCGGTGGATGCAACGACTGGCAAACTTTTACTCGAGTCGAAGGGTTCCCTATTTTTGAGTCCTGATGGTCATGGCGGTATGCTCTCCGCCCTGAGTCGATGTGCAGCATTGGAAGACATGCGGCAGCGAGGAATCAAACATCTTTTTTATTTTCAGATCGATAATCCGCTCGCCACGGTTTGCGACCCGACATTCATTGGACATCATATTCTTTCCAAAAGCGAATATACACTTCAGGTGATTGCTAAGCAGAAACCGGAAGACAAAGTCGGCAATGTGGTCCGATTGAATGGGAAGACACAGATCATTGAATACAGCGATCTGCCGCCCGAGGCGGCAAATTTGCGTAACCCAGATGGATCGCTCAAATTGTGGGCAGGCAGTATTGCCGTACATGTATTTGATGTGGATTTTCTTTGTCGATCAGCCGCTCAAAAAGATGCCTTACCGATTCACTTTGCAAGAAAAAAGGTAAATTTCGTAAACTCTACTGGTGACGTTTGCCAACCGGATCAACCGAACGCGATTAAGTTTGAACAATTTATTTTTGATCTACTTCCTGCCGCATCCAAGAGCATTACGGTGGAGGTCGATCCCGCGATGGCCTTTGCACCGCTCAAAAATGGTCCAGGTGGAGAGGCCGATACGGCCGAGCATGTGCAGCAGCAGCTTATGAAATTCCATCGTCACTTGTTGCGTGCGGCGGGTTTGCAGGTAAAGGAAACAGCCCGCGTCGAAATCGATCCTCGATTTGGGATCACGCCTGCGATACTCACAGACAAAATAGCGACAGGAACCATTATAACGGATGGGACATACCTCCAATAAAGTTGAACGGGCAAGGGCCAAAGAGAAACGAAAGGATAGGATAATTCCATGATCCATGCGGTGATTATGGCAGGGGGTGCAGGCACCCGTTTTTGGCCGGAGAGTCGCGCTGATTTTCCAAAACAATTGCTGACATTGACTGGCGATTGTTCGATGATTCAGACCACCGTTGACCGGATCAAGGGTCTTGTACCAGAGAATCGCATCTTGGTTGTCACCGGTGAGGGCCTCGTTGAAAACATGGTCCATCAATTGCCATCCGTGCCACGGGACTCGATTATCGGAGAGCCTTGTCGCCGAGATACGGCGCCCTGTATCGGCTTAGCCGCTTTGTTATGTGCCGAGAAAGATCCGCAAGCAACGATGGTAGTGATGCCTGCAGACCACGTAATTAAACAGACCGAAGACTTTTGCGCGGCAATTCAATACGCAGCTCAACTCGTCGAGAACGTGCCTGGAAGGATTGCCACCTTTGGGATTCCACCCGCATACCCTGCAGAAACATTCGGCTATATCGAACGTGATGATCGACTCGCTGAGGATGCTGACAATGCGGATGGATTCTCTGCGTTTCGAGTTAAGCAATTTAGAGAAAAACCCAAAGCAGATGTTGCCGAGCAATATCTGCAAGCGGGAACCTTTTACTGGAACTCCGGTATTTTTGTATGGAAAGCAACCACAATTCTGGAGGAATTACGTCGCAGAGAACCAAAGATGCTTGCGCATCTCGAGGCGATTGCAAGTCAGCGGGGAAGCGCGAATTTTGATGAAGTTTTTGCGACCGAATTTGCCGCAATCGAGGGTGTTTCCATCGACTACGCGGTCATGGAGCACGCGGAGGAGATTGTCGTGATTGAGGCATCGTTCGATTGGGACGATGTCGGCAATTGGACTGCGGTGGGGAGACTTCGGGGAAGCGATAAAGATGGAAATACGATTGTCGGTCGCCATTTGGGTATCGACACAGAAGATTCGATTATTCGTGGGCAGGAGGGGCACCTGGTGGTGACTTTGGGAGTACAGGGTTTGATTGTTGTGCAGACCCCCGATGCCACGCTGGTTGCGGATCGCAAGAGTGAGGAATCAATTCGCGAATTAGTGAAAATGATCAAAGAAAAAGGTTGGGATGAGTACTTGTAACGCAGCCGTACATTCGGCCGGGCGTGTCATTTAAAGTCCCAGTTTGGAACCATTCTGAGTTGAAGCAGGAAAAATGTTATGAAAAGTTGTGTCCTCGCGTATTCGGGCGGCCTTGATACCAGCGTCATTCTGGGGTGGCTGATGGAAGAAGGTTACGAAGTGCACTGCGTGTACGTCGATTTGGGACAACCGTGTGAAGATCAGGTTGAAATCATGGACAAGGCGACCCGGCTCGGTGCAGCCTCCGCACGCTCGGTCGATGTTCGTGAAGAGCTATGTTCAGATTTTGCGTTTCCCACGTTGCAGTGGCAAGCGCGTTATGAGGGCGTTTATTTGTTGGGAACTTCGATTGCCCGACCGCTTATTTCCAAAGCATGCCTTCAAGTTGCAAAGGAAGTGGGTGCCACTGGTTTTGCTCACGGCGCGACCGGAAAGGGAAACGACCAATGCCGATTCCAACTGGCTGCTGAGGCGCTGTGCCCTGATGTTTCCATGATTGCGCCCTGGAGGATCGAAAAATTCAGAACGCGGTTTCCGGGCCGCAAAGAGATGATCGCTTTTTGCGAAGAGAAAAGCATTCCCGTGAAAGCTTCATTAGAGAAACCTTATAGCAGTGATGAAAACTGCCTGCACATCAGCTATGAGGCGGGGGCGCTTGAGGACCCGGAGCGTTGTGGGGTCGACCTGGTCGAATTTGGGATGACGGTGTCGCTTGCTGAAGCACCCGATGAGGGAGAAAGTGTCACGAATTCTTTTGAATCGGGTAAAACCTTTGCGGTAAATGGTGAGAGGGCCTCGGGGTTAGCTATCGTTGAGAGATTGAATCAACTTGGCGGTCGCCATGGTATCGGTCGCATCGATATGATCGAAAATCGTTTTGTCGGCATGAAGAGTCGCGGTGTTTACGAAGCACCGGGCATGACAATTCTCTATGAAGCGCATCGGTTGATTGAACAGTTAACCCTTGATCGAGATCTGCTTCATCTTCGTGATCGACTCGCAGTCGAGGTTGCAGAGATGGTCTATTACGGTTTTTGGTACTGTCCGAAAATGGACGCATTGATGCGCTTTATCGAAGAGGCCAGTCGTCCCGTCACTGGCCAAGTCCGCTTGCGACTTTACAAAGGGAATATGGTCGTTGAAGAGCGACAAAGTCCCGAGAGCCTATATGATCAGAGTGCAGCCAGCATGGAGGGGGGAGGATCATATGACCAACAGGATGCTGAGGGCTTTTTGAGGATCCAGGGTTTGCCACTACGCGTACAGGGCCGTGTCCACCCGCGCGACTACTGAGGAAACTGCTAACGTGTTTGGAATGCTCTCGTTGAGATTTTGATCGTTGCTGCCATTGGCGTTTTATTCAGTTTCTTGAACATCGTTACTCGCCGGAACGTTGTTTTTATCCGTTGCCCCATCTTCATTCTTCGGTCGGTCCTGTTGTGGCTTGAGAAACCCCTGTGGCTTTCCGGATTGATCGAGCCAAAAAATTCCTATCCGACCTGCTTGGTAGCCGAAGGCGATAAAGTCCTGCGGGTCGTTCGCAGAGCGGGCTGCGATGAATCCTCCGCGATCTCCTCCTCCGAGCACAAGCATTTCATTATTGTCGCCAGAAAGTAACGAGATTGCCCCCTGTGTCTTCTCAAAGTTGGGCTTGTTACCCTCGAGTGAGGGTGCGTTGTGCAGTACTATTTTTGGGATCCCTTGTTTATCCAGAACATTGAGTCGTCCTGTTTGTGTAAGTCCCCCTGCCAACTCCCGGAAATTAGCTTTGATCCCTCTGATCGTCCCTGCTTCAATTTGATCGACCTTCAGATTTTTAAGACGAAGACTTTTTTGTTGAGAGTTCAGTTTGTCCTTCAGGCTGATGCTGATTACAAGGAACAGCAGCGGGTATACGATCCAACGCTCGCGTTTTGTCATTTGAAAACCTGTTCGGTGAAATATCGGTGTTAAGTGATTTTCTTGCCCGCAACGAATGTGCTGTCAAAGATTTGAATCATGCATTCTAGCTATCAAACGCTTTGCGTCCTGCATTCTATCGAGATCTCTCTCTTTGTCGTGCCCGCTCTCATGAAAATTATCGTTCGCTTGGAGGCAATCGCGGCAGGGTTCCCTAGAGGGTGTGACCGAATTTGGTAAAATGCTGCCAAACCCACGAGACACTAACCATCTGCCGATGTATCGGAAAAGGGTGATCGTATGAAGTTGGCTGTGTTGTTTGCGCAGGACGACGGAGAGACATTTTTCTCAGGCCCAACCTTTTTTCTCGGGTTGGTGGTCATTTGTTTCTTATTGATGGTTGTGACTGCAATACGGGATTGGTGGATCAAACGCAAACAGAATCAATCTCCTCGCGCTGAATCGGATTTGGGTGTGGAAGATTCCGAAGAAGATACCAATGACGCAAATCTAACCAAGGCTGAAAAGAAACAGGCGGCACTCGAGGCAAAACAGATTAAAAAAGAAGCTAAAGAAGCTAAGAAACGGGAGAAGGCTGCTGCAAAGGCAGAGGCCAAGGCAGCGAAAGCGGCCAAGAAGGCAAAACGCAAAAAAAAATAATGGGTTGTACAGCGGGGTTTTAGCACGCGTTACAGCCTTGCATTCTGGTAGAAATAAACAAGCCTGTTATCATATCGACTCCGACCGCAGCGGGTGATTGTCAACTTCAGGAAAAGAGAACGGAAAATGAAATATCACACGAATCAATGTCTAACTTGGATGCTTCTATCGGTGGCCGGATTGATGCAATTGACCTCCGCTGTTGCGAATCCTGTCCATGGTGCCGAGAATTCGGATTCGACGATTCAGGAACAGGTAGGTGACTTTGTACTTCGGATCCCGGGTACCTGGAAGAAAGAGCAACCCTCGTCGAGAATGCGAGCTTTGCAATTCGGTATCGCGGCCAGTGATGGTGATTCTGGACCTGCAGAACTGGCAGTATTTAATTTCAAAGGTGGCGGCACCGTCGATCAAAATATCAAGCGGTGGATCGACCAGTTCGACGCACAGGGACGGACCCAGCAGTTATTTGAAGGTAAGACACCGAATGGAAACTATTGGCTCGCCGATATTAGCGGAACATATAACAAATCGGTTGGCCCACCTATTTTGCGAAAGACTCAAAGTGAGCCAGGTAGCCGCGTCATTGCAATGATTGTCACCGGTAAACAGGGTGTTCTGTATTTAAAATTGGCAGGTCCTCAGAAAACGGTGGCGGCTCAGGCAGAAAAGATGCGCGCGATTGTGGGAGCAGATTTAAAGGCTGAAAAACCGTATGCCTTCGGGTCTTAGACTTTGAGCGGATGAGGCAGAGGAAACTTCACTTCGTGTGGCCCTGATAGGGTAAAGATGCATTATTTTTACTTAGCTCTGGCGATCGTGTCGGAGGTTGTGGCGACCGTGCTTTTGAAGCGATCTGATGGATTTACCCGGATCGGCCCCGCGCTCTTGAGCCTTGCCGGATATGCCATCTCTATGGTTTTACTGGCGTTAACCCTGCGAACCATTTCCACCGGGATCGCTTATGCAATTTGGAGTGGATCAGGCGTTGTGTTGATCGCGATTCTCAGTTTTCTGATGAACGGGGAATCCATTGATAAGGCGGGCATTGCTGGTTTAGCGTTGATTGTTGCAGGGGTGATTGTGATCCAACTATTTTCAAAAATCACGACCGGTTAGTCGTGCATGGACATGATTGCAGATTCGCTTTCTTGAATTTTAGATATGGGCTGTAACATTGAGATCAAAGCGCGGGCACGCGATTTCGAGGGCCAACAACTCAAGGTAAAAGAGTTGACCGGAAGCGATGGTCACCATCTATCTCAGTGTGATACCTTCTTCTCCGTTCCACACGGCCGATTGAAACTTCGCGAATTTTCCGACGGCACCGGAGAGTTGATCTATTATGAGCGCGACAATACGCAAGGTCCGCGGGCGTCGCATTATTCGATTAGCAAAACGATGAACCCGACATCGCTGAAAGAGATTATCTCACAAGTTTTGCCCATTTCCGGTCAGGTGATCAAAGATCGCTGGCTTTATCTTGACGGGCCAACACGAATTCACTTTGATCGAGTCAAGGGTCTTGGCAAATTCATTGAGTTGGAGGTGGTGCTCGATCCTTCACAGCACACGATCAGGGACGGGGAACAGATTGCCGCTCGCTGGATGGAAAAGCTTCAAATATCGACCGAAGATTTGTCAGGAGAGGCCTACATCGATCTGCTTTCCCTCATAGGTCCTTAGCCGCCTTTTGATGCATTTGCATCCTTTTCGATCGGATAAGGCCATGGTCCGAACCGACGCTCGCGATATTCCATCAATCCATGGGCGGCGTGATAGAGTGATCCGCATTCCAGAGGAATGGGCTCTGTTTTTTTAAAGAGTTTGCAAAGTTGCATCACTGCTTGTTCTACCCATGGTTCCGAGAGACGATCGGGGGGGAGTGCCAAGGCCAGAAATTCGAGCGTGTGACCCGTCGTATTGATCCGTAGTGCAAGATCGGCGGAGGTTCCGGGTCGCGCGAAATAATTAGTAGAAAAAGAGCCGTCGGGTTGCTGAAATTGGCGTGCCGTTTCAATGGCTCCCGAAATTTTTTGCTCTGCATCTTTCCAGGGGCCCTCAATCTCGCCACCGCGTTCCTGATGGGCATCGATTGCCATGGTCATGCCGATCAGTCGATGAGATCCGCCACAGGCGCTCATGGCGAGGTCTTGGTCGGCTTCCATTTGGACCACCCTTTCCAGATTCCAGGTCTCTCCGTCTGACGCTTGCCACTCTTGGTTGAAGTCGTCAAGATAACGTGTCAGTGCAATTAAAGTCCAACTACACTCTTTGCCAGGAAATGTGTCCCACATTGACTGTTGCACGACATCCCACAATTGGTATTCCTGCCCCTGAAAAAGTATTTTTTCTTCTCTCGGTAAACCGCATTGACTCATCACCGCAAGCCACTGATCTTCATGGCCTTGTCCAGTTTTGGTGCCGGGTTCCATCACCATCTTCAAACCCCGACGTCCTCCGGGCAGATCTTTGCTGCCATGCCGTAGGGTCCATCCTTTCATCTGGTTGCCATCCAACACCCACTGCATCGCAGGCACAGACGCATCACCGTTCTGCACCTTGAACTTCATGCCGAAGGGAAGTGCCCCGTGCAGGATTTGCCAAGCTGCATTCACGTCGAGGTTGAGTTGTCGTTCATTGAATGTGTGCCGTAGTGCGTTATCAACCATCTCCTGCAGTTGTTTGTCCGGAACGTCGGATATTATGTTTGTCGCTTCTTCAGGTTTCTCAGAAGGTTCTGATCCACAGCCGAGTAAAAAGATTAACAACAACAGGAGGGGCACTAGACGAGTACGCATCAAAAATCTCCGCTTTTCTGTGGGATTGTGAGTCGAAGCATACCAAACACTACAACGGGCAAGCCAGACGAAATTCGGGCCGTAAAATCGGGCCTGAAAGGGCAATGGAGCTTCGCACTGGATTTTAGCCCTTTCCCCAGAAGCCTATTCTGCAAAAATGTAGTAGTGGATGTCTGGTTATCGTGGCTTTCACATTTAGATGCTGTAACTCAGTGATACGAGAAAAAGGATGAGACTTCATGATATTTGACCCCCTGTACATGTTGATGATTCTACCGGCCATGATTTTGGGTATCTGGGCGCAGTTTCGGATTCACTCGGCCTATGGTCGGGCCGCAAAACAGCCCGCCCCCCTCAGCGGTGCGGCAGCCGCGCGGCATGTACTCGACTCGGCCGGGCTGGGCGATGTTTCGGTGGAACAGATTCCAGGCCAATTGACCGATCATTATGACCCGCGCGATAAAGTTTTAAGGCTGAGCACCGATGTTTATACGAATCGATCGTTGGCCGCCGTGGGGATCGCGGCTCATGAGGCGGGGCACGCTATACAGGATGCACAAAGCTACGCGCCGCTGGTCGTTCGCAATGCCGTGGTTCCGGTTGCCAACTTCGGCAGCAGCGCCGGGATTTGGATGTGTATTTTAGGCCTCATTTTTAGTTGGCAGCCATTGTTGGTTTTTGGAATCGTCATTTTCAGCGGAGTTGTGTTTTTCCAATTGGTAAATCTACCGGTGGAATTTGATGCCAGCGCACGAGCAAAGCATGAGCTGGTCGCCCTTGGCATTGTTCCGGCGGTAGAAATGCAATATGTCAACAAGGTGCTTAACGCTGCGGCGCTCACCTACGTTGCCGCCACACTCCAAGCTGTAATGACGTTGCTCTATTTCGTGATGCGAGCACGAGACTGAGTCAGCAGTTTAGCGACATACATTTGTTTTTCGTTGTTCGGAATCTGGTTTTCGTGAAGTCAGGGAAGGCGTGGTTCGGCAATTCCAATGAGTTTCCCATCTTTGTCATATCCCACACACTGCGTTGCTCCGGTGTAGTCGAGCGGGGCAAGTGTGTGACCATATTTCTGCAACACTTCAATTCCTCTCTCTGGTAAAGACCATTTCCCAGTTGCTCGTTCTATAAATAATTGGTCGGGTCGCCATTGATGATGGAACCGGGGTGCGGAAACGGCCTCGCGGAGTGTCATACCGCGGTCGACGACGCGCAGAATTGTCAGCACAACTTGGCTGATTATTTTGGGCCCTCCTGCGGCTCCGAGGGTGAGTATCGGTTTGCCGTCCTGCAACACAATTGTGGGACTCATACTGGAGAGTGGCCGTTTCCCCGGTTCGATCCGATTGGCTTCAGCGCCGATAAGCCCGAATGCATTTGGGACTCCCGGCGCCAGCGAGAAATCATCCATCTGATTATTCAAAATGACTCCCGTTCCCGGCACGATGATCTTGGAACCGAACGACGTGTTGACCGTGGTCGTCAAGGCGACCCAGTTTCCCTCGTTGTCGGCCGCCGCGATGTGTGTGGTGTGCTTGCCGAATATTTGCTCTTCAGCGTCCGGAGGATTGCCATGCTGCTTCACCACCGTTGACTTTTCGGGGTCGATTTTTTCTGCCAGGCTTTTTGCATAGTCGGTGGATAACAGTCCGGTTGGGACGGGCGTAAAGGCCGGGTCACCAAGCCAGTATGCGCGATCTGCAAAGGCACGTTTCATCGCCTCGGTTGTGAGGTGGACGAAGGCTGCTTGAGAGCAATCCCCGAGGTCAAAATTCGAAAGGATGTTTAAGATTTGGGCTACATGAATTCCCCCGCTACTCGGTGGAGGAAAGCCGACGATGGTCCGACCACGATAATGCGAAACTAATGGTTTACGTTGTTGCGCCTGATAGCCGGCAAAATCTTCTGCATCGAGTACACCGTTGTTCTGCTTCATCCAGGCGCCAACCTGCTGCGCAAATGGTCCCCGATAAAACCAATCGCTGCCACGTGCGGCGATTGCCCGATAGGTTTTTGCAAGATCAGGTAATTTGAGCGTTTCACCCGCGGTATAGGGTGTTTGATCGTCGTGCAGGAGTATCTTGCCCGTTTCGGCGAAGCGGAGAATATCTTGCCGTTCACTTTCAATCCGGCGAGCAAAGGTTGCATCAATCGGAAAACCATGTTCCGCGATATCTGCCGCGGGAAGAAGTAAATTCTTCAGCGGGAGCGACCCGTATTTTTCTGAGGCGTAGACATAAGCGGCCAAGGCTCCGGGAGTGCCCACTGCCAAAGGTCCGGTGCGACTGCGTTCCGGCACGATTTTTCCCTGCTTCATAAAAAGCTTGCGATCAATCCCTCGTGGTGCGGTCTCACGACCATCGATCGCAATTAAACTTCCATCCTGAAGCCGTAGCACCAGAAAGCAACCGCCGCCAATGCCCGAATTGTGGCAATCCACCACACCAAGCGTAAAAGCAGCAGCGATGGCCGCATCTACGGCATTGCCTCCACTCTGCAAAACTCGCCGGCCCGCTTCGGTTGCAAGCGGATGCACCGTCGCCACCGCACCGCGCGGATTTGTCTCTGCCGCTATTTCGTTGACACCACAAAAAAAACACGTCGCTTGGGCCAAAACGATAAAGGTAATTGTGCTGCAGTGCATCATCTGACTCAGTTTTGACATATTTCAAAGGCCTTACGGTAGTTTTCTATCACGTTGCGTCCGACAACGATCAACATTTTTGCGATCCAATGGTAGTAAATGGCGTGTTTTGATCATTGGGTCTGCTGCCCGCCCGACCGCGATTGATTATAAAGGGGATGGCCGTCATGTCGCCCAAGCCAAAGAAAAAAAGGACGATTCTCCCGATGACCCTCTTGCGTCTCGCTTTGGCCGCTCGGAAATGGAAGCGAACCACTCGGATTGCCGTACTTCTGGCCGTAGCGACCACCACCACCATCCTTACCGGGGCATTATTGGTAGGTGATTCGGTGAATGGTAGCTTGCGCGATTTAATATTGGGTCGACTCGGACGGATCGATCAACTAATCCTCACCGAAGTTTTCTTCAAAGAAAATTTAGGTGATCAATTGGAGCATGACAATGAATTCAGTCAACAAGGATTGCATGCCGAGTCCGCTATTCTTGCCCTTGGTTCACTCAAGAACCCAACCCGTTCAAGAATAGTTTCTAGCGTTACTGTTTTCGGTTGCACAGACTCTTTCTTGCGATTTGGTGAAGCAGAGTCTGTTGCGCCACCTCAGGCCGACCAAATCGTTCTGACCGATCGCCTCGCCTCTGAGGCCTTCCTCGACGCGCGTGTTGGGGATCGCATCATTATGCAGTTGGGACGCCCTCAACAGATTCCGGCCGAGAGCCCATTGGGTCGGAAAACGGAAACGGTAAGGCGACGAGTTTGGACCGTTTCGGCTATTGTTTCCACCGACGGAATCGGTGGATTTTCTTTGAGTCCCAGTCAGACGCGGCCACTTAATGCTTTTGTTGCTCGTTCTGAACTGGCAGACATGCTCGATCAATCTGGGAAAGCCAATCTCCTTCTGGTCGGCCGCCAGCAGGGGGAGGCATCGCCTCGCTTGGCAGAGGATATCTCCCCGCTTGCAACCGAGTTGGGCGATTACGGCCTTCGATTGCAGTGCATTTCTAAACAAGTCGAAGAGGGCAATGGATACATTGATCTCACTTCCGAGCAGATGATGCTGCCTGCAAAGGTACAGGACGCGGCAGCAAAAGTTTGGATAGGTCCTGATGAGCCACAGGAGGTCTTCACTTATCTGGCGAACTGGATAGGGGCCGGATCGCGACGCATTCCGTATTCGACAGTGACTGCAGTTGATTCGATTGATTTGATCGGACCTGTGCTGCGCGACGATGGCCATGCGGTGCAATTGGAGAAAGATCAAATCATTCTCAATCGCTGGGCCGCTGAGGAACTTCAAGCCCAGCCGGGCGATCGCATTGAAATCACTTATTTCGACCCGGTGACGACCCATGGCCGAGTCGAGGAAAAAACCGCTGCGTTTCGCCTGCATTCGATCGTTCCTCTATACGATGATCAGCAGCGTCCTACACTTGCGAATGATCGCCATCTTACGCCAGAGCTTGCCGGCGTGACTGATCAGGCGTCAATGGATGATTGGGATCCACCTTTTCCGTTTGATGCAAGTAGAGTTCGACCGCAGGACGAATCATATTGGGATAACTATCGGGCAACGCCCAAAGCGTTTATTTCCCAGCAAGCGGGGGAGTTATTATGGGGCAGTCGTTTTGGCGACATCACATCGCTGCGGGTCCCGAGGTCAAAAACGGAGTCGGCCGAGGCGGCCAGTTTGCGATTGCAACGCAGTTTGCAGCAGGAATTGAGCCGTTCTGACACCTTTGCATTCCGTAACATTCGGAACGAGTTACTCAGGGCTGCCGGTGGAACGACTCCCTTTGGTGTACTTTTTCTGAGTTTCAGTATTTTTCTCATCGTCTCGTCGCTGTTACTGCTGACGTTGCTGTTTCGACTGGACGTCGATCAGCGATCGGCAGAGTGGAGTCTGCTTGCCGCAGTCGGATTCAGCTCGAGGAGGATTATTCATTTGTTGTGCCTGGAGACACTCTTGCTGATCGGGGCAGGGGGAGGTTTAGGAACAATTTGCGGAATGCTTTACGCTGCGATCATGGTTTTCGGATTGCGGACCTGGTGGGTGCAGGCAGTGGCAACCCCCTTTGTGCATTTGCACGTCACACCTTGGGGGCTATGCACTGGTTTCGTCGCAAGCGGAATAGTTTGTTTTGCAATAATCTTATGGTCTTTTTCGTTGCAGCGGAGATCGATCCTGCAGGGCGAATTTGCTTCGCTATCGCAAACGCGTGCAACGATCAACGCTTCCAATAAACTTTTCCGCTGGTCGGCTTTTAGTTTGCTGTTTGCGCTACTCAGCGTGGTGGTAGCCATTGTCGGCCCCACTTCACGACAGATGGGTCTTTTTTTCGCAGCAGGAAGTTCCACTTTGCTTTCAGCGATCACCATATTTGGTGGCTTTTTGCATCGAATGGGCTCAGAAAGAGGAAATTGTCGAATGCGGAGCCTCGTTCGATTCGCGGGTGTTTGTCTGAGTCGGCAGCCCCAACGTAATGTATTAACCATCGCGCTGGTGGGATCCGCAACCTTTATGATTGTGGCGGTGAGTGCATTCCGTTTACAGCAAACCAATCGCGAAAATTTTAACTTACTGGCTGAAAGTGCGTTGCCCCTCTATTTTGATTTAGCGACCCCCAATGGTCAAGAGGAGTATGGCCTAAATCAAGAGTCAGACGAATTGCTTGAGAAAACAAATATCGTATCGCTGCGGGCACGTGGTGGCGATGACGCCAGCTGTCTTAATCTCTATCGTGCACGGCAACCCCGGCTACTTGGAATACCTCGGGGAATGCCACCCGATTTTTTTGCGGAGGATCTCGGTCCGCGGTCGTGGGGTGTGTTAGATCGAGATTTGGGATTAGACGCCTCGGGTGAACCGATTGTCCCGGTCGTTATCGATCAGAACACAGCGAGATACGGATTGGGGCTTTACGGTGGAGTAGGTGAGCAGTTTGAGATCACGGATCAATCTCGCAAAACGACCTTCCAAATAGCTGCCTTGCTGAAGAATAGTTTTTTTCAAGGCTCACTACTTGTAAGCGAAGCTGCATTATTGGATTTGTATCCGGAGACGGAGGGCTATCAATATTTTTTGATCAAAACTGCTCCGGAGAACGTATTGGCGGTAACGACCCTGCTCGAAGATCAACTCGGTGATTTTGGTTTCGACGTGGAGTCAATTTCAGATCGACTGGCAATGCTTTACGGGGTGCAGAATACTTATTTGACCGCGTTTCAGACCCTCGGTGGACTCGGCCTGCTACTGGGAACATTGGGTCTGTTTGCCGTGCAAATTCGCAATATATTAAGTAGACGCCATGAATTTGCTTTGCAGCAGGCACTTGGTTTCAGCACGCGTCGACTGTCTGTCCTGTTGATAATTGAGATTATGTTTCTTCTGGTGTTCGGACTCGTTTCGGGCGTCATCGCCGCTGGTATCGCGATTCTTCCCTATCTTGTGGGCGGCGAGATTCAGATACCGCTATTTGCAACGAGTGGGCTTCTCTTGCTTCTGACTGTGGTGGGTCTGTCTGCCGGTTTATTGTCGATGCGACAGTTGTTAAAAGCCGTGCCGATTGCTGTGCTTCGCGGCGAATAAGTATTCCCCCCTCGTCCGAAGTTGCTCCTTTGTTAAACTGTAACGCTAACCAGTTGCTCGCAGGGTAAATCGCCATGAAATTTTTATTTGTGATCGCGTCTGTTGCGCTAACCGTGCTGAGTTGGGGAATGTATGGCCCGGTGCTCCATCGGGGCCAGCAGGATATGGATCACACCCGGCTGCTCCCTTTTTTCTTTGTTGGGGTCGCCTACTTTTTTATCGCCGTTGCAGTTCCGGCTGTTTTGCTTCGCACTCGGGGCGAGTCCGGAAGCTGGACCACGGGGGGCGGCTTCTGGAGTCTATTGGCAGGGGCGGCTGGTGCATTGGGTGCGCTAGGAATCATCTTGGCCTTTGAGAGTGGTGGAAGTCCCTTCTTCGTCATGCCGATTGTGTTTGGGGGTGCGCCCATCGTGAATTCTCTGATCACGGCCCGCATGAATCGTTTGACGAGTGAGATTGGACCCGTCTTTATTGCCGGATTGATGATGGTCATCCTGGGTGCGGTAACAGTCCTTATCTTCAAACCCTCGTCATCGCCAACCGGCGGTGCATCTGACTCGGTGCAGTGGATCTGGTTGATATCGGCCATCACAGGAACGGTCCTCTGTTGGGGCGCGTATGGGCCCTTTTTGCACCGTGGGCAAATGAAAATGCAGGGCAGTCGCTTGCGACCGCTACTATGCGTCGGACTAGCCTATTTTGCGATTGCCGTGGTCGTTCCCACCATGCTGCTTAGTGGCGGCTTGGATGGTGGCTGGGGTGCATTTCGAATCAGTGGAACGTGTTGGAGT
Source organism: Planctomycetota bacterium (assembly GCA_036146215.1). Lineage (GTDB taxonomy): Bacteria > Planctomycetota > Planctomycetia > Pirellulales > UBA7805 > UBA7805. Next base: position 4,865 of record JAYYJN010000340.1, on the reverse strand, counting down.
CTGGCGGCGGGTGCGGCTGGCGTTTTCGGGTCTCTTGGAATTATCATGGCATGTAATTGGGGTGGTAAGCCGATTTATGTGATGCCTTTGGTTTTCGGAGGTGCACCGGTGATCAACACATTCTGGGCAATCATCCGGCGGACGGACGGCAGTTCGATAAGCCCATTTTTTTGGGCAGGGCTAATTTTGGTTATCGGCGGATCGGCACTTGTGCTTATTTTCTCTCCTAAGGGGAACACGGGTTCAATAAAGCCTCTCTCGCCAAAAAAAGAGACCCCGCGACCGGATGCATCGCCAACCAGTACATCATCCGAGGAGCAGCCCGATAAAGTTTCTTATGCATCCGAGTCAGCTGATTCTCAGCAAGATCAGGATACAGCAGCGTCGCCCGAACAGATCCACGACGAAGATCCGCACAGTGATTGAGTTATTCTATTTTGGAATGGCTTTCCATCGGCAGCCGGAATTATTTCAGGAAATTGGAAGTGAGAATGAAACCGTCTGAAAAAATGGTTGAGGTCGATGATTTACTGACTCACGTCTGGATGGTACGCACGTTTCTCAAACACTCGGAAGAGGCCGAGGAGGATGAAGATCTGCAGAAAGTCCACCGGATACTTTATGACTATATGCATGCTTTGGGCGTCTTCTGGGATCAACGCGATGCGGAAGGGTATCTTGAACAGGCAAGTCGTAAATGGCATCGGCTCAGAAATGCCAAAGACGAGTTTATTAACCTGCAGCCTGAGATTTCGACACACATGAATTTTCAAATGGCGCGAAGATCCCTTCAGACGGCGGTGGATCGGATCGGCCGGATACTCGGCACGCTGACTTGAGCAAGACTGACGCACTATGGCGTTGCAAAGGCTGTCCGGTGCCTAATGACCCTCTTTTGTGGGGCATCGGGGCATGCCACAATATGATCAAACGAAAGCCGTAGCAAAACCGTAGACAGAACAACTAACGAAGCAGGGAGTCTCCAATCGATGGCTGAGGTCAGTACGCAAATTTTAGAAACTTTTGAGAATCCATTTCCCCAGCGCGATTATCACATCGAAATTGTCTGTCCGGAGTTCACCTCACTCTGCCCCAAAACGGGACAACCCGATTTCGGTGTTTTGACATTCACTTATTGTCCGAATGAACGCTGCGTTGAACTAAAAAGTTTGAAAATGTATTTGCAGCAATTCCGTGACCAAGGAATTTTTTATGAGAACATTACCAACAGTATCGTTAATGACATTGTGGGTGTGATCGAACCGAAGCATCTGAAATGCGAAGCCGCATTCAGCGCTCGAGGAGGCATCACAACCAAGGTAACTGTCGAATATCCCAGTCAAGATCAGATAAAAGATTGACCGATGGCAGAAACCCCGGAAGTAATTCTTAGTGGATTTGCGGATGAAGCTGCCAATCACAAAACAGCAATTGAGCAGTTTGCCGCTTTTGCTGCAGTAGGGCTTCAGTATTACAGCATCCGTTTTATCGATGTAGGTAATGGCATCAAAAACGTGATGAAGCTAACGAAGGCAGAGATTACTAAAATTCGTCACCTGGAGGACGAGTATGGGATGAATGTTTCATCCATTGGCTCTCCGATTGGAAAAGTAAAGCTTTGCGACGTTGAGGATGGAACAAAAAATCCCTTTGTCCCTTTTAAGAAATACCTCGAAAGGGATGTTGCCAAAGCCTGTGATTTAGCACACGCTTTCGAAACGAAACTGATTCGGGGATTTTCATTCTATCATCCCAAGGGAAGTTCTTTGGAAGATCATCTCCCGCAGTGTGTTGATCAATTAGCTCAAATTGCCGAGGCTTGCCATCGAAGTGACTTAACCTTCGGGCTTGAAGTTGAGGCAAATTTGGTGGGCCAGAACGGCGACTTGCTTTCAGAGATTCATAGGCAAGTTAATCATCCAGCACTCATGTTGATTTTTGACGGTGGGAATCTGGTAACCCAGGGGTTCGATGCTGCCGGTGTTTTCGCCCAATATAAGGCGATGAAAAAGGGTATCGGTTGGTTTCACGTCAAGGATTATTGTCACCCGGGAAAGATCAGTCGGATTGAACATGTCGATGAGGAAGCACTGCGTCATTTTGTTCCTGCCGATGAGGGGCAAAGTGGTCACGAATTGATTTTCAAGGATTTTTGTGACGTGTTGCCTCAGCTCACAAAAAAATTGCAGCGACGCGGTATCCCAGGCGTATTTCTCGATCTGGAACCCCACTTAAAGGGTGGCGGACAGTTCGGGGGATTTAGTGGTCCGGATGGAATTGGTGTAGCAATCCGTTCCCTTTGCGGAATTCTAGACTTAGTCGGAGTGAAATATCGCTTGCGTGATTTCGCGGACGTGAGAGCAATGCTCGGACGCTGACGTCGAGTCTCCACTTAGCTCGAGACGATCTTCATCGCTGGCTCTGCATCACCTTTTGAAGTAGGCTTTCAGCAGGCACTGCTATCAACTCACCGGAAGGAAATTTTCATATTCTGACCACGGATTGTTTCCACGGCACGATTGTCTCGGAGTGATGCGGAGAAGAAATATCGCTTCACGGAAAAACGAGTGTATTACTCTGCCGATTGTGTCGATTACTCCAAGGCGAAGACAATCTTTCGCGATGCAAGGATGAGAAAATGTCAAAAGACATTGTGTCCGGCGGTGGCGAGAAAAGTTCTTCCAGGCTTTAGCTAACCGGATTAAAAAGGTGCTAAGGTATTTTAAAATATATACTTAAGTGGTTTGTTGAGCTTTGTTGAATTGGGACTGTGGCCGGTTTGGAAAAACTCTTACGGATGTGCTGCGTAATATAAGACGGCCCACTCGGCAAAGCTGCTTGAACCAGGCACGATTGGCAGTAGGAAGGATAAGCACACGATGGCAAGAAAAGACGAAATTCAGCGTATGCGAGACGTGTTGGTTATTCGTCGCGACGCACTCCGCCGGGCTTTGGCCGGCGATTTGAGTCTGCTATCTGATTTGCAGCAGCAGGGCAGTGGTGATGTGATTGATGCAGCGCTCGATTCAGCGCAAGGTGAGATCAATTCACAGTTGGCGGAAGTCGAAAGCCGTGAACTAGGTAGCATAGAGAAAGCACTTGAGCAAATGCGAGATGGCTCGTATGGCTTGTGTGAACACTGCGGAAAAAAAATTCCGCTCGCGCGACTTAAGGCTCTGCCCTATGCGACCACCTGTATCGAGTGTCAGCGTCTTGCGGAAGAAGGACGCCTGGAGGGGCCAGGCGACGCGGATTGGAGCCGTGTTCTCGATTCCGGTAATGATACGGATGTGACGATCAGCGACATTGAAATGGATGTGTCGTGATTCCGACTCAGGGCACGAAACGTTGCGTTCACCCACTTGTATCATTGTGAGATCATCTGCGCGAGGCGATCTATGGATAGCCTCTGTCTTGAGGGAGGCTTTTGAGTATGTATTTTGCGTTGGAGCAGGAAGCTAACCAACCGCGCCGACCACTTTGTGGTTTTCGCAGCTTACTCATTTTCGCCCTCGTTAATTTTGCGCTCTTCGGTGGACCATATCGCGAAGCACTGGCACAAGACGGTCCACCGTTGATTTCCGCAGAACAAAGAGATCAGCTCTATCGGGAAATTTCCCGAGAGACGGAATCTCTGAGAAGTCAAATCGGCCTACTCAAAAAAATTGCCAAGGTGGTGCGCCCCTCAGTCGTTCACATTGAGATCAATGGAGATAGCAGTACTCGTCGTAACCGATTTCCCGATGAAACTGGCTCGGGAGTTGTATTTAAGCGAGGTGGTAAAATTTATGTTCTGACTAATCGGCATTTGGTCCGTTATGCCGATCTTGACGAGGTGACCATACGATTCGCTGACGGCAGGGAGACCCGCCCAAATAATATGTGGTTTGATGCCGGTACCGATATTGCGGTTCTCGCGATTGATTTAGCGCAATCGGTTCCAGCGAGAATCGGTAACAGTCGATCCCTGGAAATTGGCGACTATATCTTGGCATTCGGCAGTCCGTTTGGCTTAAGTCATTCTGTCACTTTCGGGATTATAAGTGCGAAAGGCCGTCGTGATCTTGAGTTGGCAACCGATGGCGTTGCATACCAAGACTTTTTGCAAATTGATGCCTCAATTAATCCTGGAAACAGCGGTGGGCCCTTAGTGAATCTGTCTGGTGAGGTCATTGGTATCAACACTGCGATCGCAAGCACTTCAGGCCGTGATGAGGGCGTCGGCTTTTCAATTCCGATCAACAGGGCGATGAAGATTGCTGACCAGTTGATTGAAAAAGGAAAAGTCGTTCGTGGTTTTCTTGGGGTGAGTCTTGATTCGAGATTTTCGCATGATGCGGCGGTGCGTCTGGGACTCAAAACGCCGCGAGGAGCACGTGTAACAGGCATCACTGAGAACTCCGCAGCGGCCCGTGCGAAGGTGCTCCCTGGAGATGTTATTTTGCGTTTTAACGGTACCCGTATCGAAAGCGATGATCACCTGGTGAATGAGGTCAGCATGACGCCGGTCGGTGAGCCGGTCCTCATGACCGTTTTTCGAGATGGTGAGATGATTGATTTGACGGTCACCGTGGGAGAGCGCGATCTTGATAATCGGTAAACGGTCTGAGTAAGAGCCGATTTAGCTTGTGAGCGGTTGCTAACTCTAAGAGGCGGCTGCGAGTCCACGCAGGATATAGTCCATCGTAGCGACCACATCAATCTCGTTAATACCCTGCATGTTTGTTTGATTGTCGGGTCGAATACGGCGGTCAAAGAGCGTCGTCCCTCGGGTAAGATCTCCAGAAGTCTCTACGTCTCCGTAACGCGACTCTTTGGCGAATAGCTCCGGATGGGAAATGACTGCGAGCGCGACTGCACTTGGC
>JAYYJN010000339.1:0-10317 GCA_036146215.1 Planctomycetota bacterium | reverse complement strand
GCCAGTGGCCGTTGTCCTTGTTTCAGATAGAGACTGCCCAGTCGCAGGTGGGCACGGCTCGAGTTCGGTTCAATGACCAGCGCCTCTTTAAAAGCCGCCTCTGCGCCCGGAAGATCGCCTTGCGATAACAAAATACTGCCTTGCTCGATTCGAGCCTTGGCAGAGTTGGGTTTCAGTCGCAGGATGCGGTCATATTGGGCAACCGCCTCTGGAAGGAAGCCGTGCGTCTGAAGCCAATCTGCATATTGAAATCGGCGTTCAAGTTCACTTTTGGCCAGCGTTTCTTCTTTCCGTTTGTGCATCAGGACCTTCCCGGGTAGACCTGCCGCTCGACGGAACTGGGCCTCTCGGTCGTCAGAGGCACCGGCCACCCGAAGGTCCTCGAGGATCGTTTCGACATCGACAGGCCCTTTGTAGATGGCAATCAGTTTGCCTGCCTGATCAATGAGAAAACTAGTGGGAAGCGGCAGGGGAGGGCGGAGCGTCGTGTGCATGTCGTGTAATTGTTGCAACTGCGTTAGAAGTTCGGCACTGACGCGACCGACTGGAAACGGCCATTGAATTCGCTTGGCAAACTCGGCAGCATCTTCCGGTGAGGTGTCGTCCTCGCTCAGGCCATCCACGTTCAGGGCGAGCACTGTTACGCCTGCATCCTGCAGCAGTTCGGCTTGTTTCGAAAAGGTCACAAGTTCCTGAAGGCAAGGCTGACACCAAGTGGCCCACAGGTTCAGTAGCGTCGCTTGACGCTCTGCAGTCTGCATCTGCTCCGTTTTTCCACTGAGAGTCTCGTACGAAAGCGGGGGAAACGCTAACGGTGTCACCGGTCGCAAGGTGGCCCGTTGGCTCGAGTCGGGTATCTTTTGCAGACTCGGCAACAGCGTCGCTGGTTGATCTCGCGCGGGAAGGGCGATCGCCTGGTTCGAACCCTGCACGATTCGATACACAACGCCGCTGTCGAGTGAACCGAAGTCTTCCCGCTGGCCGTCCGGCCATAAAACGATAACTCGATCAATGTTTTCGCCCGGGACAATTCCGAAATGAATAATTTTTGAGTTTTGCGATAAAAACCCTTCTCCTGCTCGAAGCGATTGACTTCGTGTTATTGTGCCGCCGGGTCGTTGCTCTCCATCGTCGGTGGTGAGAACCAGTTCCACCCGTGCTCCGATGGCATCGCGGTTGACGCTTGTCCCGTTTCCTATCAGTTGAAAACGCACCGATTGTTGCGGGTCATGAAGCTTGTTTTGCATGAAACGAAGGCGGGGCGCATTGCGATTGGCCGTCCAGATATCCAGGTCCCCGTCCTGGTCCCAATCGGTCGTCACCAGTGCGCGGCCATCGTCAGGAAAATCAATTCCGCTCACAGCTGACACATTGGCAAATCGCCCTTGTGCCGCTGGGGAGCTGCCGCAATTGAGGTATGCGCAGTTGCGCTCGAGGCCGCTGAAAGAGCGACCCTCCAACATCATTTGGTTCAACAGAAGATTAACTTGGTTCCGCTGTTGATTGTGACCATCTGTTTCTTCGTCCGGTGACCGCGACACGACCTGTCGCCAGAAAAAACTTCACAAGTCGCCCCCCGCATCGTCACCTGTCAGATATCCGTTGGCAATCAGAATATCTTCCCAGCCATCATTATTGATATCCGCCAGTTGTGACGACCAGGCCCAGCGACCCATAGCGACTCCCGCTGCCTTGCTCGTATCGCGGAAGGTCTGATCGCCATTGTTGTGCAGCAGCGTATTTCCGCGGGCAAAGCGTTGCAGCCGATTTTTAATCTCTTCATCGGCATCGGCTTTGAACTCGGGTTGGAAGGTGATGCGATTTCCCGCCGAAGACCACATATTTCCTACGTATGCGTCCATCCAGCCATCGCGGTTTAGGTCTCCCCAAGCGACCGACATTCCACTGGCAGCATCCTCGGCGCCGGCAGCAGCGCCGATGTCGCGAAACTTTCCTTTTGTGTTTTGATAAAGACTGTCTCGGCCGTAATCGTTGGCCACATAGAGATCGGGATCGCCATCGTTATCGAAGTCTTCCCAAGCTGCCGCAAGGCTGTAGCGATGATTATTATTCTCGAGCCCACTTTCGTCGGTTGCGTCTACAAATTTCCAATCGTCGGCGGAAGAATCGTTGCGGAGCAGGGCATTGCGACCCCCGATGTTGGCATCGTGGTAGACCAGATTGCGGGCCGATGCGGGTCCCCCAGCCTCGTCTGCCGAAAAAATTGCATCATCTGCGTAGTAAACCGCAGCGTAAAGATCGAGATCTCCGTCTTGATCATAGTCGGCCGCCGCGAGCGAGGTGACGTCCCGGCTAGTAGGAATCACCTGCCGAACCGTGAATTTTTTCCCTGTTTCATTTGAGGCCAACGCGACGCCACCCAGCATTCCTAGCACGAGATCCTGGTCGCCATCATTATCCAGATCAACCAGCAGTACACTCCGGGTATTCTCGATCCAGTCGACCCCCCAATGAGCCGAGACCTCATCGGCCGTCCCGTCCGCATTTTGGAGAAACAGACGATTGGGGAGTCCCTGTTCCTGGCAGACGTAGATATCTTCCAGCCCGTCACCATTCACATCGCCGACTGCCATGCCCGGATGGCCAAAGTTCGCAAGGGATCCTGAATTCGGGATGCGGAGTAGCCAGTGGTTCATGCCGCGTAATATTTGATCTTCATAAGCCTGATTATGACCAATCACCGATTCAGTGCTGTCTTGCAGCAGCGTTTCTCCCTGTTGGACAGATTGCACCTGCTCAAAGTCAACCAGTTTCAGCGTCAGTAACCGGGGTTGAGCGTTACCGGTTCGGTCCCAGACGGCTTCCCATGTTGCGTGCTGCTCCAGGATCCCCTCCGGAAGTTTTCCAGAGATCTCAACATATTGCTCCGTGAGCATCCTATCGCCACGAGGAACGACCTTAAAAATTTTAAATTTGGTGCGAATATCACGCGCTTCTGAAAATCGATCGCAAAGTTGTTGAATAGCGTTGCCCAATCCGGCAGGACCCTCAAAAGCTGACCCGTGGTCGGGCAATGATTCTGCGCCGGATCGCGAGGCTATGAGCAAAGGGCTATTAAAAACCGTCTGCGGAGATTCCGGCAGCAAGGGAGAACAACGAAAGCGAGGCAAGGCCACAGCGTCCAGTGCCTTCGGGGTGAGGGTTCCCGGTTTTTGAATCCACTTCCCAAGTTGCTTGAGCTGGTTTGTCGCTGCATCGGCAAAAGCTTCGCTCGACCATCCATCCTGGGATGGATTATCTAGGGACTGCCATTTTTGGTGCGGTGTCGAGGCGATTGATATCTTGTTGGCCGTCCCCACCGTTTGTGTGTTCACGCGCTCATTGTCACTTGATGTAGTCGATGACGAGCAGCCACATGAAAGGCTTATCAGGACTAAACCAGTGAAAAGTTTACGGTATGCCGGGTGGACTGAGCGCATTAAAACAGGAATCAAGGACCGTGGGTAGCAATCCGCAGAACGTGTGCGTTTCACTATCATAGCTTAAGCCCCCGAATAGTGGCAAAAGCGAAAAAAGGCGGGCATCAACCAAAGGTCGACGCCCGCCTTGAAATTACAGTTTGGAATCAAACGCTCTTATTTATTACGCCGGCGACGCAAAGCCACCAAACCAGCGCCACCGATGGCGAGCATTGCGAGGGTAGCCGGTTCCGGCACGGCACCACCACTGCTGACAGTAAGCGTCGCAGTAATCGGCACAAACGGATCACTTTCGAGACCCCAACCCAGGATCTTGAAATTGTTGCGGCGATCATTGAATCGCTCATGAACTTTTACAAATCCATTACGATTATCCAACATGAAACCGAGGTATTTGATGCCGTTAACAATTTCATACGAACTTCCAGTGGCAAAAGCACCAAAGCCATGCATGTCGGCTTGAACAGCCCCTGCACCGGGACCCATCGAGTAGGCACTGGTCAGCGGATCAGATGTGACGCTATCGGCGGTGAGCAGATTGTCACCGTCGCCGATTACATCGCCTTCATCAAACCCACGTGTTCCGCTCGAACCGGCAACCACACGCTGGGAGTGACCGGTCTCATCGGCATAGAGACCATTGCCTGCACCGGTGAGAACACCAAACTGAGTTCCGCTCTTGCCCCATGTTGCACTGGGTTCGGCGAAAATTTCATAACGGAAATAAACCGCGCCAGCGAGCTGACCGTTGGTGACTCCCGAATTGTCCGCAGCACCGGTGGCTGCACCGAGCAGACCAGCGGCGGTCGCCGTGGTTGTCGCGCTCGTGGCACTGGCACTCAAGACTGTCGGATCGATCGCAGCCTGATTTTGACCGTTGGGCAACGTGTTGAAGCTACTGTGAACCACAATCGGGTTCGCTTCTGTATCGTAGATAACCGGAGCGGCTTGGGCATCGCCCGCCAGACCGGCCGTTGCAGCAGCACCAGCCGCTGCCGAATAAGCGCAGAACTTCTTGCTGAGCTTATTAAGTTTGTTTTCAGTAACCATGTTCATTAGCTCCTCGATAAAACAGTGATTCCAAGACTGTTAAACAGCACGCTTCTTTTTATCATGCTGCTTCTTTCTTTCATGCATTTGTCTATTTGGCGACACAAAAAAAAGCGTCTACAGCTGATTCCCTCGTTCGGGAAAATATACAGCTAGAGACGCTTTTCTTCGTGGACTGACATCTTTTGGCCCCTGCAAATCAGTTCGAATTCACTAACACTTCCTGGTCTTTCAATCAAAGCCCTGTGGCTCCACCCATTAAAAGGGGTAAATGCCTGCTTTGCAAGGGTTTTCTCTGAATTTTCGCCTTTTTCATCTTCATCTCTGGTGAGCCGTTCAAAAATCCAATTCGATATGATCACGGGGGTGACCGAAGGAAGCCGACCGAGACCCGATATGAGAAAGAAAAAACGGGTGCCAGGATAAATCCTGACACCCGTCGTGAATAACAGTCTGGAATCGAAGACCTTCAGTGGCCTTATTTGTTGCGTCGACGACGCAGGGCCACCAGACCAGCTCCACCGATGGCGAGCATCGCGAGGGTGGCCGGCTCAGGCACGGCAGCACCACCGCCACCGCCACCACCGCCAGTGGCAGTCAGCGAAGCTGTGATCGGGACAAACGGATCACTCTCGAGACCCCAACCGAGAATATCAAATCGGTTACGCTGGCCAGCATTCATGTTGACCTTCACGAAACCATTGCGATTTCCGAGGCTGAAGCCGAGGAATCGATCGTCGGTTCCAAGGACATTGTAGTGGCTACCGGTGGCGAAAGCACCAAAACCATCAAGGTCTGCCTGAACGGCTGCACCGGGGCCCATCGAGTAGGCACTGGTCAGCGGGTCAGATGTGACGCTATCGGCGGTGAGCAGATTGTCACCATCGCCGATTACATCGCCTTCCACGAAACCAACTACACCACCTTCGCCGGCCGGGCGTTGGGAGTTGCCAGTCTCATCGGCATACAGACCATTGCCTGCACCGGTGAGAACACCAAACTGAGTTCCGCTCTTGCCCCATGTTGCACTGGGTTCGGCGAAAATTTCATAACGGAAATAAACCGTGCCAGTGAGCTGACCGTTGGTGACTCCCGAATTGTCCGCAGCACCGGTGGCCGCACCAAGCAGACCAGCGGCGGTCGCCGTGGTTGTTGCGCTTGTGGCACTGGCACTCAAGACTGTCGGATCGATCACAGCCTGGTTTTGACCGTTGGGCAACGTGTTGAAGCTACTGTGAACCTGAATTGGGTTCGCTTCTGTGTCGTAGATAACCGGAGCGGCTTGGGCATCGCCCGCCAGACCGGCCGTTGCAGCAGCACCAGCCGCTGCCGAATAAGCGCAGAACATCTTGCTGAGCTTATTAAGTTTGTTTTAAGTAACCATGTTCATTAGCTCCTCGAAAAAAATAAGATTCCGAAACTGTTAAACCGTTTTCCTTTTTCCGCCTTTTAAAATGCTGAAACGAAAAAAAGCGTCTACAGCCGATCCCCACATCGGGGAAACATACAGCTACAGACGCTTTCTTTCGCAACGTGTCATACTGAGCCCGTTAATTCACTAACTAACCTTTTTGTGTTGAGCCTAATACCTCTGGCGACAGGTCTTATTAAAGGAGACAGACTGGGTTTTTGCAAGCATTTTGTCGGTATTTTTCCATATTTTTGTATCTAGATGCATAAGGCATTGATATAAAAGGACTTAAATGCATAAATAATTTTACCAGTCTAGTGGCGGTTTACCCCCTTGGGGGCCCATGTAATCGGGTGCCAGCATCCGAACCTTGGATTTGCCCCATCGCGCTTGAGAGGAACCCAAGCGTAAAGATCGTCAATACCTTTAACTTCTTATGCCGCCTTCAGATCGAACCGCCACAACACGAAGTAAAAAAGTAGTAAAAAGAAAGACGGCTAAGGTCAAAGCAAGGAGAAAGCGATGTCCAGCACATCAGGCGGAACGAGCAAAACGACTTTGAAAACTTTCTTTTTCTCCACATCGACCGGTCGCAGCGAGGCCCTGTTTCGGATCGGTTACTCGATCGTGCTGTTGGTCGACTTGCTCTGTCAAGCGGGAAAGTGGGAACTGCTTTACTCGAATCGGGGTCTACCGGTCGGCACACCGATTGATTGGCTCTATGCCCCGAGTGTTGTGAACACGCTCTATTTCGCTTGGATTACGGTATTGCTCTTGTTGGCAATCGGTGCGCTGACAAGGTGGACTTCAATTTTGAATTACGCGTTGCTTTGTTACTTCTTCATGCTCCGCGGCGTATTTGTCGGTCATGGTGCCGATTGGGTTTTTCATTCAATGGGCTTCTACTTGATGTTTATGACCAGCGACCGATGCTTCAGCCTTTGGCAGCGCTGGTTTCCAGGGCAGAGGCAACAGCATTGGGGAGATACGGAATCCATTTGGCCGCTCCGACTGGCTCAGATCAATTTTGTTTTCATTTACTTCAGTGCAGGAGTGGCCAAACTGTTTGATCCGGTATGGCTCGACGGTTCGGCGTTGGAGCTAACGCTATCGCATCCATTCCTGGTATACCCGACGGCTGTCTATCTCGGGTCGAGTTCCCTGTTTTTGGCCATTTTGACTTATACAACCACGCTCTGGCAACTAGCTTTCCCATTGGCTCTGTTTGGACGTTTGTTGCGAGTTTTCTTTGTGGTCTCGGCACTGGCGTTTCACGTCTTTATTATACTCACCATGCGAGTCGGGTGGTTCAGTGAAATCATGGTTGCCTCGACGCTTTTATTTTGGGATGACTTTGCTTTTTACTTCAGTTCGGGTCGTGAAAACGAAGGGCAGCCTGAAAAAACGTTGCCTGAGACAGTGTCGACAGCGGCCACAGTGAGAACGTTTACACGCTTTTTTATCGCCGCTTATCTTGTTCTTTTCGCCGTGACCCAAATCTATTTCATCTCAAAGCTTGCTGGCAGTCCGCTCACCTTGCTCGAGCGACCGGCGGAACTCGCGGCCAAGATCACCGGCAACCGACCCTATGATTTGGTACCGAGTAAATATCTCCGCTCGGTGCGATTTGTTGTCTCTGAAATAGTCGACCGCGAAGGTCGCACGGGGTTGTTGTACCCGTTTACCGCAAGCGGCGAGTTAGATTTTGGTCTCTCCGACCTCAAGGAGATTCGCCTTGGATTGGCCCGTGTCCGGCTCGCATCGGGTCGTGCCAGTCCTGTGATTTGGACGAATTTTATCAACCAAGTTATGCTGCCGGAGGTGCATAGCGGTGATTGGCAGTATCCCGTTGAGATCAATATCTATCGCATTAATGTGCCCATCGGGCAGGTTGCAAGACCTTTCAATGTCCTAGAGGTGCCCCGACAGTTAGTGTCGCGCGTCGTATTGCCAACACGTGACTCTGAGGTACAGTTACCCCCCAACTCCGGGCAGCCTCCGGTAGATCTGAGGTGAGAATCACATGGTGGACTCCCACGCTGCTGCATTGCAGAATGCTGAGCGGCTTCTGGCTGGAGGCGATTGGGCCGCGGCCGAGACGACGCTACGCATGGCAATTACGCGGGATCTAAGCAACGAAGATGTTGCCAAAGCTTGGTGCAATGTAATGCTTGGGTACGGGGACGTGCGCGAGGGTCGAAGTCTGCTGGAAAAAATTACTCAAGCCGGATTGCAGCATCCATTGATTCCGTTTTGCGTCGCTCTAGGTTATCAGACGGACGGGAATTTTGATGAAGCGAAGTGCATGTTAAATGACATTCGCGCATCGTATCCCGACTGGCATCGGGCAACGCACCTGCTCGCACGCATTCTCAGCCTGGAGGGCAAGCATGACGAAGCCATTGAGATGATCGATCCGCTGATAGCAAGTGACGATCCGTTGGTGATCTGTGCGTTCGGGCTGGTTGCCCCGAGCGTTGGTCGTACGACTGAGGCGATAAATCGATTGAGTGCACTTTGTGACCGCCGGGATCTTCCGCTCGGAATTCGCAATGAGGCTGGCTTACTGATGGCACGTTTGTTGGATGCTGAGGGAAAATATGACGAAGCTCTTGAGGTTGCCATCCAGACGCATGCACTTTCCCCATCACAATATCGTCCCGATGCGATCGAGAAGCTTATCGCGGGTCGGGTCCGCGACAGCCCAGCCGAGCGGATTGCGGCAAACGTTACTGCCGATGGGGATACGGAGCGGCCGATCTTCATTCTCGGCATGCCCCGATCAGGAACCTCGCTCACCGAGGCGATTTTGGGAGAACACCCTGAAATTGCCCCACTCGGTGAATGTCGCGTTATCGAGCGATTTGTTCCGCTGGACCTTACCAATACGGCAATGGTCAATCATAGGAGTGGGCAGATTCTCGCTGCCTACCGCGATCTCGATGCGAACAGGCGACTAGTTACCGACAAACAACTGGGAAATTTTTTGCATCTCGATGCGGTGGCATCTTTATTGCCGCAGTCGCGCGTTATCTGGTGTCGAAGAGATCGCCGCGATGTGGCGATTTCCTGTTTTTTCCAGCAATTTCAGACCGGCACCCCCTGGACTGGCGATATCGCTCACACGCTGCACTTCGAGCAGCTTTACTTCCGATTAATGCGACATTGGGAACAGGTGCTCTGCCTGCCCATGCTGCACTTGGATTATGAAGCGTTGGTTAACGATCCGCGCGATCAAGTGGCACGAATGCTCAAATTTTTAGGTCTTCCTTGGGAAGAGCAGTGCCTGCAATTTGATGAGTCCAGTCGCACCACGCTCACAGTCAGTAATGCGCAGGTTAAAAAGAGGCTTTACCGATCGTCGATCGATCGTTGGAAACGGTATCCCAGACTTTTTGATTAGAGGAAGAACTCGAAGATTTCGTGAAAGTGGCTGCCTTGAATGCGATGCCTGTTCCTGTAATAGCTCTGGTCGTTGTCGTCGTAGTTATTGAGATTGGTCGGGCGGTGGACCGTAGACGCTTGTTTCATAAGCGTCAAGTTGTTCCGCCGTTGGAAGATTCTTGTTCAGGTGCTTGGTGAATTCCAACATACTTTCAAAGGGGATGTTTTTGTTGGCGATGTTGGCCGAGCGGAGATTGGGCATTTCCTTGAGGTGCTCTATTGATTTTTCAGTGATTTTGGTGTGGGCGAGCACTACGGAACTCAAGTTGGTTGCCCTTTTCAACTGCACAACACCTTCATCAGTGATTGCAGTATTAGCGAGATTGATTTCGACAAGATTATCAGGAAAATCCATGCCTTTTAAGTCTTCGTCCGTGATATTGCTCTCTGAAAAATCAATTTTTAATTCTGCCGTTCCGCCAATTTCACGAACCCTCTCCGCATAATTATTCTGCGATGCCACATCCGAGCAACTACAGCCACCGGCGACAAGAGTGAAAACAAAAAGCAAAACGTTGAGCGTGCCATTATAACGTGGCATTTATGATCTCCCAGAAAGACGGAAAGCGAAATAATAAAAGCAATCGTTGGCATCTACTGGTGGGTGGTGCCGCGATGATACCTCACGGTAATAGATTTTCAAAGCGGCACGCCGCAAGCAGCGATGCCATCCAAGAGGTAGCAAACGCAGGGCCAACCCCTGATTCATCATTGCTGAAGCTTCCGTCGCCATTCTGGATGCTCTCCGCCCATGCTTCAAATTTTCCGATGTATTCGCCATTCTCAGCCATGGCCATCAATCGGGTTTTAAACATTTCGATCATCAGTCTCTCGCCTGCACCTTTGGCATTCGATTCTGCGATCCACGCCTGGATTTTCGGGTGCTCAATCGGAGAACCGGAGGCGACGTGTGAGTAATAGCCTGCCGTATGCGGCCAGTAACCTAAAT
Source organism: Planctomycetota bacterium (assembly GCA_036146215.1). Lineage (GTDB taxonomy): Bacteria > Planctomycetota > Planctomycetia > Pirellulales > UBA7805 > UBA7805. Next base: position 23 of record JAYYJN010000339.1, on the reverse strand, counting down.
TCCACGCTTGACCGTAAACGTAA
>JAYYJN010000338.1:0-4204 GCA_036146215.1 Planctomycetota bacterium | reverse complement strand
AACGACACAAACCAAAGATTGCAACCGATGATAGAAATTACGTCCAACCCTCCCGGGATCCCGATTTTTAATAAGCGACCCATCATGGAAAAAAGTGGCTTTAGCAGTGAAATTTCAATTTTCAGTCCACTGCTGCCGCGGATAAGAATCATCAATACCAACAAAGCTCCGGTGACATATGCGGCTGCCGTCCCAATGGCCAATCCATCCCATTTGAGGGATGGAAATGGTCCGAGGCCGATGACCAGCGTGCAACTCACAAGAATGTTGACGAAATTGACGACCGTCATTACCCAAAAAGCGGTCACCATATCACCCGCACCTCGGAGGGCGGCGATACCTACCCGTTGCAACATGATGGCCGGTACCACAGGCAGAATGTAATCCAGATAGCGAACGGCTAGAGCAGCGGCCGTGCTTTCGAGCCCAAGCACTTGAACCGCCGGTTCAGCGAACAAAAATCCCAATAGGGTCACCACGCAGGCAAGTATAATTCCTAGCACTATTGCCTGATTCATCGCCAGCCGGGCATCTGATATTTTCTGTGCCCCGACAAATCGAGCAGTTAGTGCCGTGGCACCAATGGTAACAAAATCGAACAGGCTATTTAGAAACCAGAGAAGATATGCAATCAGCCCGATCGCAGCCAGTTGAGGTGCTTCTTTAAGGAATCTGCCCGTAAGCCAGACATCGGTCAGCAGCACCAGAGAAAACAGCAGTTGCTCCGCAAGCACCGGCAACGCAAAGCGCAGCATCTGTTTATAGACACCCTCGGTTGCAGATACAGAAGAGACTTTTGGCACGCTTGATCCGACAGAAGTCAGTTAAGTAATTCCTTAATCGGACGCCCACCCCCCGCAATCTTCATTGGGCGGCCATTTGCCGCCGTGTAGCGGGTATCAAGCGATATACCGATACTTTGAAGTACCGTAGCCATGAGTTCTTCAGATGAGTAGGGGGTTGTCTCCACTTCGGTTCCATCAGCATTAGTGCTGCCGACAGTGATACCCTTTTTAAAGCTTGCTCCACCAACGACCGCGCTCCAACTGCGAGCCCAATGATCTCTTCCTGTATTCCCGTTGATTCGAGGGGTGCGCCCAAATTCACCCATCCAAAGCACGGCAACATTTTCAAGCATCTCCCGCGCAGCCAAATCAGCGATTAGAGCAGCCATTGCTTGATCCATTTCAGGAAGCTTGGTTTGCAGTTGATTGAAGTTATTGCTATGTGTATCCCATCCTCCCAAGTCAACTTCGACAAAAGGAACACCGACCTCAACCAGTCGTCTTGCCATTAAGCATCCACGTCCAAAAGAGGTATCTCCATAGCTTGTGCGCACCTTGTCAGACTCTTGCGATGTTTGAAAAGCTTTCATCTGCGAGCTTGTCAGTAACTGATTTGTTTTATCGATTATTTTTTTATGTTCACCTGCTGCGGTTCCTCTTTGCTGACCAATAAATTGGGTCTCAAGTTTATCAAGAAAATTCATTCGTGCTTGCCAGCGATTTGCGGGTATTGCTGTTTCAAGATTGGGAATCCGACCGTTCGAGTCAACGATGAACGGAGCATAAGCCAAGCCCAAAAATCCGGGGCCGGCACTGTTGCCACCAATGGAGACAAATGGTGGGATCTCTAGATCGGCTCGCGTCGCCTCGAGTTGCTGTGCGATGACTGCACCATAGCTAGGGTGGTCAACACTTGGATTTGGAACGAAACCGGTATGCATGTAATAGCGACCACGACTGTGGTCTGCTTCTCTTGTACTCATCGAACGAATGATCGACATGTGATGCATTTGTTTGGACATTTTGGGAAGATGCTCACAGATCTGCATGTCCCCCGAAGTATTGATCGGCATGAAAGGCCCACCCGTAATTGCTCCCGGCTTGAGGTCCCAGATGTCAATCGTGGATGGACCGCCTCCCATCCATAACAGAATCACGGACTTTTGATTTTTTTTTAGCTCAGCTGCCTCGGCTTGAAGGGCAGTGAAGAAATGCGAGGCAGACCCCGCCCAAGCTGCTCCGGCGGAGACGGGTTTAAGAAAATGTCTACGAGACATTCCTAGGCCAGAGGGAAAGTGTTTGTAAAATCGTGCTGCCATTTTATATCCCGTCCAATACGATCGCTTTTTCTACTCGGTTCACGTAGAGTCCATCATCCATTTTTTTAATGATTGAGAATAAATTCATTGGTGTTGAGAATAACCCACCAAATATCCTCAAGTGCTGTATCGATGTCTGCACTTTTCGCAAACGCCTTGTTTGCCCAGTTCCGCTCTTCCACCGTTGCATTACGTGCCAACGCCGCAAGAAATAACTGATCAAGTTTTTCGCGAGAATTTAAATTGTAGTTACTTGAAACATCTTGCAAAAAAGTTCCCTCGGCATTGGTGGTCGCTTGTCTCATCAGATCACCGTTAAACAGCGTTAAAACTTGAGGAATGGTCCCATTAAATGTCGAAGCCTCATCTATTTCATCAGTACCAAATGCAATCACAAATTGTTGCAGCCATCGTTCTCGCCGTAATTTTTGCTTTTCTTCCCTCCCAACGGTTTTGTCTGCACCGGTGGCGATCATCAATGAATCATATAACTGTTCGGCACGCATTTGCCGAGGATAAAAACGACTGAACAAAGGAGGATTTCCTCGTGTCGGATTGTCAATCTTATTTTTGACACCAAAACGACTCGAGGCAGCATAGGCATCACTGAGCACAATCCACCGGATCAATTTTTTAAGATCATACCCGCCCGCGACAAATTCCTGGCTGAGATACTCAAGTAACTCCGGGTGCGAGATAACATTGTGCGGCCCCATGTCGTCGAACGGTTGTGTGAATCCATAGCCAAAAAAATAATTCCAATATCGATTAACGAGGGCGATAGGTAAATACTCTGAGTCGCGCACCAGGCGAGCCAACTCAGCACGGCGATTGACATCCGCTAAAAATCCGCTCCGTGGCAATTCTGTTTTTTGGCCGCTACGGTCAGTAAACACGGGGTAAGCAGCTTTACGCACACCATTCCGTTTGTCATAAAAAATCTCAGCCTCTTCTGGTTCGCTGGTGGGACCTTGGAAATCTTGATCTGCCAATTCGACAAACGCGATATTTCGCCCACCCTCAAACCGACGGAGAGCTACGGTTTGGCGGAAAAAGGCGTTTAGTTCCCAAAATTGGTTTTGCTTCCAGCGATTGAACGGATGGTCATGACACTGCGTGCACTGTACGCGAAGGCCTAAGAAAATTTGAGACGTTTTTGCGGTTGCTTGCGCGCCATACTCGGGTTCATTTGGATTATTTCCAAGTTTCATCGCTAAAAAATTTACCGCACCATTAAATCGAGGGGCATCCTGTGTTTTGCCTGGTGGTCGACTCGTTCCCTGGGCACTGATTAACTCAAAAACCATTTGATCATAGGGATGATTTTCAGCGAATGTTTCACTTAGATAGTTCTCCATGCCCTGACGGTTGGTGCGTGAATTGGGCTCTGATCCGCCACTGCGTCCTATCAATATGTTGGTCCACACGTTTGACCAGTTTCGGGAATAGGTGCCGGCATACTCCGCGGAAAGTAATCGATCGACAAGTCGACTCTTTTTTTCTGGAGATTTATCCTCCAGAAAAATATTGAGTTCGTCAGTGGTTGGAATTCTTCCTAAAACATCCAGAAATACTCGTCGGCACCACTCGCCTTCGGTCGCGTTCGAGGAGGGCATCACTTCATATTCTTCCCAACTCTTTTTAAGCCATCGATTAATTGTGTGGGTCGCGGATCCAGTTTCCGAATCTGCCAAAATCACTGGGGCATCTGCCAAACTTTCTGCATTCGGTGCCAGGAGACCGAGCACACAGATGATGCGGAACAAACAGCGTTGCGGCACAGAAACTAAATCGAATAGTGTGTTCCGTTTAGTTTTCGGGGATCGTCTACGCGCGAATTCGGTATACGGGAGGTGAGGAGCCATCAGCATGCACGCAGGGAATCGGGGCAACGACAAACAGACAAACAACCATTCCACCAGATTGTGAACTGCCGGAAGAATGAACCCCGATGAGGCACGAAACGATCGCTGAGAACACTCTTGGGCCGTTTTTTTCCGGTGTGCAGACGGAATAAATATTTTAAAAAATTTAGAATTGCGGTCCAAGTTTCTCTAACAGGACCAAAACAACGTATCAATTCGAAACAATTTTATCAAA
>JAYYJN010000337.1:0-10985 GCA_036146215.1 Planctomycetota bacterium | reverse complement strand
CACCGATCAGTTATCTCATGCGTGAGGCATTAAGTCGCCCCGAACTAATTTCTCTTGCAGCGGGTTTTGTGGATCAGGAAACTCTACCGGTGGAAAAAACATCTCGGGCAGTGGCTGGATTGCTTGAGTCGTTCGATTTGGGTTACGCAACGCTTCAATATTCAAGCACTATGGGGGATATTAACGTCCGCGACATAATACTTGCACGGCTTATGCAAGCGGATGGACTTCGTAGCGATTCTAAATCGGTCGATCAAGTTATCATGACTGCCGGTAGCAATGAATTGCTTTATCAGTTGGGGCTAGTGCTTCTGGACCCAGGTGATCTTGTTCTTTGTGCAGCACCAACGTACTTCGTTTTTCTAGGCGCTCTTCAAGGAATCGGGGCACGTGCGTATGGCCTCCCTGTTGATGAAAACGGAATCATTGTCGAGGCGCTGGAAGAATTTCTAAGTGAGGCAATCGCCAAGGGAGATACTCAGCGGGTAAAAGCGATTTATCTCACGACTTATTTTGATAACCCGAGCAGTATTACCACATCGCAGAAACGCCGCGAAGAAATTTTCGAGATAATCAGTCGGCACAATCGCCAACATCCCTGGGTCTATATCATTGAGGATGCCGCTTATCGTGATTTACGCTACTTTGGAGAAGACGTTTCCAGCTTGTTTTCCCTTGACGTTGAAAATAACACGGTCATATACACGAGTTCTTTTTCCAAATCTTTCTCCCCAGGCCTCCGCGTTGGCTGGGGCGTGTTGCCGAACGACCTTATTGCCCCGGTAAGTCATCATCAGGGAAATATGAATTTCGGAGCTCCTCATTTCAGCCAGCAGGTGATTCGTCAAGTTATTGAGGCTGGAGATTTTGACCTGCATCTTTCAAAGTTGCGTTTGACCTACCGGGGAAAACTGGAGACGATGGTGTCGGCGGCACAGAAACATTTCGAGAATATCGCGGAGGTGTCTTGGTTGCCAGCAGCGGGTGGCCTCTACATCTGGCTCAAGTTGCGTGGAATCGATACCGGACCAGATGGCCCGTTATTCCCACACGCTCTGGAGAAAGGGGTTTTATATGTCCCGGGTTGTTATTGTTATCCAACTGAGGGACATCCTCAGGCACATGATCAAATACGTTTAAGTTTCGGTGTGCAACCTCCTGAGCGTATCGAACATGGAATGCAATTATTGGCCGATGCGATTAGAGAAACACTTGCCCTCAACGAACCCCAATATCACTAGCGTATAAGCATGGCTATTATTGATCGTTATCTACTGAGAAACTTTTTAGGTGTTTTCGCAGTTTTCTTTATCAGTTTTTTTGGTCTGTTTGTGGTCGGAGACACAGTCAAAAACTTCAGTGAAATTCTTCGTTACTCCGAATCAAATGGAGGTGTGCTGCAGGCAATATCGAAATACTACGGACTTCGTTCTTTGGTTTTTTTCGATTGGATGAATCCACTTTTGATTCTTGTCGCCACAATGTTCACCATAGCGACCTTTCGTCGACACAATGAAATGACAGCGTTGATGGCTGCAGGAATTCGAAATGCACGAATGATTCGCCCTCTATTATTGATGTCCTGCTTACTGGTAGTCCTTGCCGTTATAAATCGAGAGTGCGTCTTACCCGCGTTCCGTCAAGATTTAAGCAGCAACTTGCAGGACATGCAGAGCAATAAGACGGATACGATTGTTCCAGTGTACGATAATCAAACAGATATTCTTCTAAGTGGAAAAGGCGTCGCTGTTTTGGATCAACGGATCGTCGAACCGAACTTTTTCTTACCACGAACGCTCGATGCGTATGGCGTTTCTCTGCTCGGACGCGAGGCAGTGTTTCAGTCTTCCACGGCAGAGCATCCCCAGGGATATCTTATTTCCGGAATTCGCCAACCTGGAGAACTCGCCTCCGAATCAAGCCTCCAAATTAACGGGATTCCTGTTATTTACACACCAGGGGACACGGCGTGGCTGAATCAGGATCAATGTTTTGTCGTGAGTTCAGTGGAACCAAAACTTTTAGTCGTAGGCGGCAATTGGCAGCAATTTTGTTCAACATCAGAATTGATGGGTGCTTTAGAAAATCCGAGTGTGAAGCACAATCCGGGTGTTGAAGTGGAACTTCATTCGCGATTTGTGCAGCCTTTTCTTGACATGAATCTCCTGCTTTTAGGTTTGCCGTTAGTTTTAACACGTCAATCGCGCAGCCTTTTTTTTTCTGTCGGACTGTGTGTTTTATTAATCGTCATGTTTATGGGAGTGAATATGCTGTGTCATAGCTTGGGGAGTTCGTCTCTGCTCAGCCCACCCTTTTCAGTCTGGTTGCCCCTGATGTTCTTTGTGCCGATGGCTGTTGCCACGAGCCTACCTCTTTTCGAATAAAAAGATTCGATGTGATCTTCGTTTGCACATAGTAAATTTCGGTCGCTCAAGTGATGCTTGATGTACGATCTAAGCTACATCCATCCAGGGAAAAAATTATGGGACAAGATGCTATCTACAGCGAAGCGATTGAGCGGTTTGGAGAATTATTTCGTCGAGCAGCAGATGGTCCAAATCATGAACCGGCTGCAGTGACTCTTGCCACGTCAGATGCTGATGGGCACCCTTCCGCACGTGTGGTTTTGCTCCGCCAGTTTGACGAACGCGGCTTCGTATTTTTCACCAATTCGCGCAGCCGAAAGGGGCAGGAGTTAGAAGCCAATCCTCAAGCAGCGCTCTGTTTCTATTGGGATTTTCTTGGCGACCAGATCAGGATCGAAGGAAAGTCGGAGCAGGTAGCCGATGAGGAATCCGACGACTACTGGCTTCAGAGACCTCGCGAAAGTCGCATAGGGGCGTGGGCGTCGCAGCAATCGGAACGACTTAATAATCGCAACACACTTGATTCAGAAATCGAATTAATTACTGAGAAATATTCAAATCAGGAGGTCCCTCGTCCACGGCACTGGTATGGTTACCGGGTCGTTCCCGATCGCATTGAATTTTGGCAAGAGGGTGCCCACCGGGTTCACACGCGAACTGTCTATCAACACACTGCAGGCAACTGGGAGAAATTTTACCTTTATCCGTAGTGGCCAATATTCTGCCGTTGGAAAGCCCTTTTGTAATGGGTGCGTATGGTGCGAGATCCTTGTGCTATCAGGGTGACGCTCGTCGTCAAAACAACTTGCATGCGCATTACCGTCACCTCCCGAGGTGACAAACTGCCGTTGTGATAAAACCAAACGACCTCTAAAATTCTGACCTCCTGTTTGAGTGCAACATCTGTTTGCTGGCGGTCTTCTACTCTTTAGTCCTCGCGAACGCTTTAGCATGCGAAATCGAAAACCTGGTCGCGATTTATGTTTGCTGCTGCTGATCGTTTTATTCAGCCTCGGTGTGCGGCTTAATGGTAGTCGACTCTGGGATCGTGATGAGACCCGCAATGCGCGTTGTGCGCTCGAAATGCTTGAGCGGGACGATTGGGTAGTTCCAACTTTTAATGAAGAGTTGCGGGCCCAAAAACCAGTTTTGCTCTACTGGCTCATCCGATGTTCATACACGGTATTTGGGGTAAACGAATTTGCTGCGAGATTTCCTTCCGCATTACTCGGGATAGGGACGGTGGTAGCAACGTTTTTTATCGGACGTCGCTTATTCAGTCCCGAGGTGGGCCTGCTGGCCGGCGTTATTTTGTCCACCAATGTGATGTTTCAGGTTGCAAGTCGTGCCGCTACACCCGATGCAGCTTTAATTTTTTGCTCGACGCTCGGCTTGATGATTTTTGTGCTTACAACTTTCAAATCGCGAGTCGAGTCCGAGGTGCGTACGGCACCATTACCAAAATCTGCAGGCCAATATTTTTCTCCGAGCTGGCTGTCGGCAGCAGCTGTGTATCTACTTTTTTCTTTTGGCATTTTGGCGAAAGGTCCTGTAGGTTTGATTTTGCCTACGGCGGTGATAGGAATGTTCCTCCTGATCATAAAGCTGCCAACGGTCGAGCGGATGACAATCTCTGGAAGCTGGTTTATTCGCTGGAAAGAAAGAGCGACCGTTATGCTCCGCTGTTTCGAACCGAGGCATTTTTTTAAGACCTGTTTCCAGATGCGACTACTGACTGCAACACTGCTTGCCGTGGCCATCGCTGGGCCATGGTATGTACTGGTCGGACAACGGACCGATGGCGAGTTTCTACAATCGTTTTTTCTGAAGGAGAATTTTGGTCGGGCAATGAATGCAATGGAGGGTCACTCGGGAGGGCCATTTTTTTATGTTATCGCCATATTAGTGGGATTTTTTCCCTGGTCGATTTTTGCAGCTCCCATGATTGTTGGCGCATATTGTCGTGTTCGACGAAATGATCCTTGGCGTATTGGCTACGTGTTTATTCTTTGTTGGATGGGAGTCTATGTCGTTTTATTTTCCTTTGCAGCGACCAAACTTCCCAGTTACGTAACCCCTTGCTATCCAGCACTTGCACTTCTCTGTAGTTGTTTTTTAGTGCATTTAGTCAATCAACGTGCGGTCGCTCCCACGGCATGGATTCATTTCTGCCTGACTTTTATTTTTATTGTGGGTGCAGTTTTTCTGATCGGTTTGCCAATTATTGCGGGCCTGTTTATGCCAGGTGAAGCATGGATCGGAGTGCTCGGAGTGATACCCTTGGTGGGTGGATATGTGTGCTATCGATGCCTACGAAAAGACCAATTTAGATGGTTCGTATGGAGCTTTGCTTGCATGGCAACCCTTATTTTTTTAACTGTGTTTGGTTTCATTTTGCCGGGAGTTGATAGACATCGGCATGACCTACGAATCGCACAAAGAATTCACGAGAGTGGACGCAGTGTATCGGTAGGAGCATACGGCGTTATCGATCCAAGCCTCGTGTTTTATGGTAAGCGACCAATTCCAAGCTATTACAACTCGGAAACGGTAGCTACATTTTTAGGACAACAGGATGCCCTTCTTCTTACAACAGATAGAAAATATGGCGACATTGTCCAAGTGGTTCCCCCGCACATGACAGTGTTGGCCGAGGCACCTCGTTTTTTTCGCCGGGAAAAATGGATTCTCATAGGTCGCCCTGCCACAATGAGTAAACGGCTACTCGACGAATCCGCGCGTCAGTAAAGACGCATTTTTTTCTCTCTCTTCCGGTAATGTATTGACGGCTTTCATCATCGCCCCTCGTCCGCGAATGCAATACCCGGTGGAGAGACGCTACCCTCTTCTTGGCACCAATTTGAGATTATGATGGAGATGGGAAATACGCATCTAATTTAAATATGCCGCACTATGGACTTTGACGAATTTGACCCCGAGAAGATGTTTTATGAAGCTTGGCAATCGGTTGCCATAGTGCGTCCGGTTCACTATTCACTTTTTACATTTGGAGAAACCGTACTGCCCTACTTTTTAGTCTGCGGTAATCGCGCTGGCACCGATCCGCTGTCTGTTCGCCGAGGAGATATCCGAATCAACAGGCCGATGATTTTAACCGCCGACAACAGCGAACCCGAGTTTCAGAATTTTTTTGAAAATCGAGAAGAAGAAGGTATGGCCCAATTCTTATTAGCTCGCACGGCCAAATTCTCAAATCTCAAATTTATGAATCAAAGTCGCGAGCAGGAAGTTGTGCACGACAGCATGGATGCCGCAGTGGAGAAAATCAATCGAAAACTTGATGCGGATGAAGAAGATCGGATTGCTATTCTAACGGCCCCTGAAAATCTTGCTGGTATCGCAATCCTCCGCTATGCCACAGAGCGTGTGTTTCAGAGTGCCCCGGATAACATTCAGGAATTGAGGGAGCGCGGTTTTCTCCCTTAGAAGTGAAGGGTGCGCGAAATAGCGGCGCCTGTTGGAAGTCTGGGATCGGTGGCAATTGGTGTAACAACATCAGCCGAATTCTTATGGCCGATCTGCTCCAATGCGTGGTGTGGACTGAGGCAGCACACCAACCAAACGAGCGACCAGAACCGCTAGGTAAAATTGCCCGATAACCGACTGCGTCCAAGTCAAAGTAAATGCCAATGGGATCCTTGGAACGATGTCTCCATACCCTAGCGTCGACATGGTAACAAAACTGAAATATACAAGTTGCGAAAAAGAAATCCGCAGTTCATTCTTGATGCCTAGCGGAGCCGTGACCGGATTATCGAAATGAAACGCCTCCGTGTCGATGTGGAGGAGGGCAACATACAGCATTGCCCAGCAAAGTCCAATCAACAGGTAGCCACAAACTGCACCCAACATCGAAATCCAATTTGCCAGATATTCAGTAAATACTCGATACAACAGCAGGGAGGCCATCACTAAAAAACATCCCGCCTGCAAGAGGCAATTTGTGATGAATAACCAACTGTAGTCAACAAATAATCCGGTCCAGGCAAATCCAACGGCAATGAATATTGCAGGCAGGCCGAATAGTGTCCACACGCGTCGCCGAAAACCACCAGCAGAACCAAGAATCAACACTGCGGTCACGCCGATATTCAGCAACACAGGTCTATTCTGGGTTTGATCTCGAATAACCGGAAAGATGAGACAAGTAAATAATAAAGCCAAAAAGAGAAGCAGGATCAAATACTTTTCCGGTATCAGGCGGTTGTGCATATGTTTTCTCACTTGGTTGTCAGCTTACTTTTTTATAAAACGACAACGAATTATGGTTTCTAGTGATCCATTCTAAATCGAATCGTTGTCAGCAGCCTACCAACGATCGAGCTGAGTGGCTCCCATGAACCTTTGGAAGTCAAGGATTTGTCCCGTCAGTGGCAAGTCTAAAAAAAATCGTCCATGGCGGTAATCCCAAACTATTGAATATGGCTCGAAGAATCCTAGGCGGAGAAGTGCTTAGGATTTAAGAGCTAAAAATCTTTTAAAACGTTAGGTATACAACGATGACATATGCCCTGCGACGCGTTTGGTTTTTGACGATACCGGTCGCACTTTACAGCAGTGCTGCCTATGTTCGACTCCAATATCCGAGGCTTATCGATGTCCCGGATGTGACACTTCCGCTCGAGGCGGTGCTAACCTTCGCCATGGGCATGTTAATTCTGTTCAGGATCAATCGAGCTTATGAACGCTGGTGGGAGGCCCGTACCCTTTGGGGTGGCCTCGTTAACGTGAGTCGAAATCTTGCTGTGAAGACCCGTCAATTGTTATCTGCCGATCGTGTCGAGGTGGATCATATGCGTGATTTAATAATTAGTTTTAGCTACGCGTTAAAAAACCATCTCCGCGGTGATCTAAGTGCAATGCAACAGTTAAGCGTGAAGGTTCCCGGAAACATTGAGCATGTTCCTAGCTATTTGACGAACGAGATCTACGGGGAACTGAAAAAATGGACCCAGGAAAATAAACTCAATCCGGAGGAGTTTTGGGCAATGGACCGCGAAGCACGCATGTTTTTAGAAATTTGTGGAGCATGCGAACGGATCAAATCCACATTAATGTCAAAGTCATGGAGGATTGTCACGCGACAATGCATCGTTCTTTACCTGCTTCTTACGCCGTGGGCACTGGTCGAGAACTTCGGCTACTGGACCGTTCCGGTGACCGTTATTGGTGCTTATTTTATTATTGCAGGAGAAGCCATCGCACATTATGTGGAAGAGCCGTTTGGAATTCAGGAGGATCATCTTGACTTAGACGGTCTTTGCGGAAGAATCGCAACCTCGGTCACAGAAATTTGTGCTACCTAACGGTAGCTATGATCAAGCACAAGAATCTATGTTCTGCTAATGCACCTTGTTTTGATCAGGTGGTGGGAGCAGATCGGGTTGCTCTCCTAATGCCAATACCGGAGGGAGTCGAACGATTGTTAGATTTGAGACGCGCTGATGTTTCGAATCATCAACTTGATTTAACTCATGTTCGGGTCGTTCTATAAAATACGATTCCTGAATTTGGGATTCGCTTTTCCGCGAAGAGGCGTACCTTTGTAAAGCATTGTGCATTGCTTGGAATGAATTGAGAGAGGCGATCGCTTCGTGCTGTTTGTTTTCGGCTATTTGCGCGAATCGCTGCAAGGACTTGTTTAACGAATGCGTTCCGCGATTCTGTCTCCCCGTATTTTTCAAAAGCAATATATCTTGCGGCACCCGCAAAAAAGATTGCCATTGGGATGCCGATTCAAAATTTTCGAGGTCCCGATCGAGTCGCCTTGAAAGGGCAAGGATTCGCAAGCGTTGCCATTCACTTTTTGCAACACCCGTTTTTGTACCCTCTGTTGGCCCTTGAACGAATACCTGAAGTCGACGTTTGTTGGTGTCTGAGGGCGTTTCTTGCAGATCGGCAAGGAGGAAAGCCGGGCTCAATAGCGGTGCGCATCCAAGCAGAAGCAGAAACAGGCTTCGGGGGGTACAATCCATCCGTTTCGCTCTCTTCAGGGAACTCCGTTTCCTCACTCCCATGGCATCGGAAGAAATTTGTCTGTTGCTTGACCGTTCAGGGCGTTCACTAGATATGACACCGTGTTCGGTATGACCGGTGTAACACAACGTACGTTTGATCTTTAACCAGCTCTGCTTAGCAATTCAGCGGAAAAGGTATGTTTGCGACGATTACAGGGTGGTCATATATTGAATGTGATCTGCATAATGCTTACATCCAGCACGGCATCAGCAGACTAAAGTGTGCAGAATTCTGCGCGAAATGCGACCTCCAGCGGACCGATTGTATGGTCTACAACAATTACACATACGGATGCTTTGCACGCCGACTGGAGGCAGGCAGTTTTTATCTCGGTTATTGTCGCTGGCTATCGCCTGTTTTATGATGCTCGTCACGGTTCGTGTTTGCTTTTCCGTGTTCGCCCCATCGTGGTTGCCTTTCCCACTGAAGGACTATTTATGCGTGATCCCCGCCTACAGCATTTAGCCGAGATTCTTGTCGACCACAGTTGTGAGGTATCACATGGTGAGAAGGTTTTGATTGAAGCCTTCGATTTGCCGAATCCTGCACTCGTATGCCGTCTTGTCGAACTGGTGAGTATGCGTGGTGGAATTCCTCTTGTGTCGTATAAGAGTAATGCCATTTTACGATCTCTCTACCAGCATGGAACTCCTGAGGGGATGTCGCTCAGCGGGGAACTGGAGCGGAGCAGAATGGAAAGAATGGATGCCTACATCGGCATTCGCGGAGCGGACAACAGCAGCCAATTCTCAGATGTGTCTCAAGATAAAATGGATCTTTACCAGAAACACTGGTGGTATCCAGTCCATAGCGAAGTCCGCGTGCCGAAAACCAAATGGGTTGTACTGCGTTATCCGACACCCTCGATGGCACAGGCAGCAGAGATGAGTTGCGAGGCGTTTGAGGATTTTTATTTTGATGTCTGTACGGCTGACTATGCGCAAATGGCAAAAGATCAGGCCCCTCTGGTTGATCGAATGGAGGCCGCGGATATCATTCGCATTGTGTCTCCCGGTACTGACTTGACGTTCTCAATTCGAGATATTCCGATTCGCCCCTGCTATGGGCAGCGGAATATACCGGACGGCGAGGTGTTTACCGCGCCGATCCGTGAGAGCGCAAATGGAACGATTCGTTATAATACGCCGTCGCGATATCAGGGAACACTCTTCGACGATATCACCTTCACCTTTAAAGATGGAAAGATTGTCTCGGCCTCTGCCAACGAAACAGAGAAACTCCATGAGGTTCTAGATGCTGATGAGGGTGCCCGCTATCTAGGAGAGTGGGCCATCGGTTGCAACAATCGGGTCCGCCACCCGATGCTGGATACCTTGTTTGATGAAAAAATTGGCGGTTCATTTCACCTGACCCCCGGCCAAGCTTACGAGGACGCCGATAACGGCAACCGCAGCGTCGTCCACTGGGATCTTGTGTTGATCCAGCGGAGCGACTACGGAGGCGGTGAAATCTACTTTGACGATCAACTCATCCGCAAAGACGGCCATTTCGTCCCGGAAGATCTTCAGGGACTGAATGTCGGACTCGAATCAAATTAATCGAGGGCACTATTTTTTGTGCAGTTGCGGTTCTTTGCCTTCGTACGCGCGATAAAAATCATATATTTTTGCTCTCAGCGTATCGGCAACCTCGGCGTCGGTATTCTGTTTGCATTTCATTGCCGCCACCATGACAGCATGTGCCGCTGCTAATTTTTTGGCATAGCCATCTTTGTCGGCTTTGATCCGTTGCGTCATGAAATACTGACTGATGGTGTGCTGCACGTTTGTCGCGTGAGATTCTTTTGTGGAGATCCAGCGAACGGTTTGATTCACCGATAAGGGATCTGATTTCCCAGCCATTTCACGGATTTGTGCCATTCCTTTTGCGATGGTTTCCTGGTCTTCGAGCATGTCCTCAAATCGGCGTTGGTCATCGTAAATGCCACACGGTACTTCGCAGTGTGCCAGGGCGGTTTGATTAAGCGCCATGGTGGCCAAAGAAACAAAGAACGCGGCAGTTAGTGCGGGAAATATTTTCACGGGTAAACTCCTTGAATCGCATTAAGGTTTTCTATGCGCAAAATTGTGCAAGATCGACACTGCTTTGCAACCGGTGTTCAGTCCAAACTTTCCGATTCGTCCGCTGAAAGCACGACCTTTGGGGATTGCAGGCATAAATTTACAATGTTTTCACACAAAACAGGGTGACGTTTTCGGGAACCTCTGCTTCGGCACCGGAAAATCCGTGACGCGTATAGAGACGACGTGCTGCGTGGTTTGCCCCACGGACTTCCAGCGTAATGCGTGAGCAGCTGGCAGACCTAGCCCTCGTTTCAACTTCTGCCAGCAGCGCCGAGCCAATACCTTGGCCGCGTAACGTCGGACTGACAACAAGGTCGTGGATATTGATTGCCGGCCGCGCGGCAAAACTGGAAAATCCCCAGAAGCAGAGTGCGAGCCCCCCAAAAGTGCCTTCGACACTCGCCAGCAAGACAAGTCGCATCGTGGCCTGTTGGAGTTGATCGATCAGGCGGTCAAGCACCTCATCAGGTAACCCCTTCCCACCCTCAAGTGGATC
>JAYYJN010000336.1:0-3497 GCA_036146215.1 Planctomycetota bacterium | reverse complement strand
TGCCTCAAACCGCGCCGCTTTGGCCGGGTCAACGCTGCCACAATTCACTCCGACCCTCAGCGCACAATCATTGGCCTCTGCTATTTCGGCAATCCACCGGACTTTGTCTTGCCATGGACGCTTTGGCTCATGGTGATAAAGATGACCTGGGTTGTAACGAATTTTGTCGACATGGGGTGCTAATTGCTCAGCCAGACGGTAATTCTCTTGCAAATCGACAATCAGATTGGCTTCCGTTTCACCGCGGATGCACGCCACCGCTTCCGCATCTTTGCGGCTATCGACAGCAATCCTTACTGCATCCGCACCTGCCGCATGCAGCATATTGACCTGGGCTGCGGTTGCCGATACGTCTCGGGTTGCTGTGGCGGTCATACTCTGCACCGCGATCGGATGACCTCCGCCGATGACGAGGGAGCCGATCCGGACCGACCGGGTTGGATTACGGGAAATTTCCATATAATGCGTGGGCTATTTTTTTTCGGTGTATTAATTACGTTTCGGCGTTGCTTGCCTGCCAGGCAGGTTCGCCCTCCTCGACTGGTTCCTCAGAATTTTACCCTGCCGATGGCCTATCGACCACGCCTGCACGTTGTCCTGTTAGAGCCCGAAATACCCCATAATACCGGGAGTGTCGGCAGAACCTGCGTGGCGGTGGGGGCGAAGCTCTGGCTGGTGCGGCCCTTAGGATTTCAATTAGACAACCACCATTTGCGGAGGGCGGGGCTGGATTACTGGCAGCACCTCAACCTGGAGGTGGTCGACTGTTGGGAAATGTTGCTGGAAAAATTGCCCAACCATACGATGTGGTTTTTCTCCACCCACGCCGAGCGAGCCTATCATGACGCAGACTTCACGGAGGGAGATGCTTTCGTATTTGGCAATGAATCGACCGGACTGCCGAAGCGGTGGACCCGGGGAAAAAATCCTCAGGCGCTCCGTATTCCGCTACGCGATGAAGTCCGCAGCTTGAATCTTTCCAACAGCGTTGCGATTGCCTGTTATGAGGCGCAGCGGCAGTGGCTACCGGGCTTGGATTAATAAAATTCTGCGTGCAGACCGCAGGGGTCTGTCGTATCGGGCCGGCCATCGGTTACACTGGAGGTATATGACGCGGGGTGGAGCAGCCCGGTAGCTCGCGAGGCTCATAACCTCGAGGTCGCAGGTTCGAATCCTGTCCCCGCAACTTTTCTCTGATTTTTCCAACGCGGCTTGCGTGGATCGTGCTACGGTAAGGAGGCAACCCCTTGGTTGAGCTTACCCGTCTCTCATGCGATTTCAATCTGATCGTTTCAGCCCATGCAGTCATGAAACAGTGTCAGTGACCACACCATTGCGAGCAATAAGATATGGCAATCGATCCGATCTGTGGCATGGAGGTCGACGAAAAAAAGGCGATTTCTGTAGAGCAGGAAGGCGAGTTCTTTTATTTCTGTAGCTCGCACTGCCGTGAAAAATTCCTTGCATCATCGACCGATCACTGCTGTCATTCGGTGGGCGCACCGACTCACCATGCAGAAGCAGTCGCAGACGATGCGGCAACCTATACCTGCCCGATGCATCCAGAAATCGAGCAGATTGGTCCGGGGAGTTGTCCGATTTGTGGTATGGACTTGGAGCCGAAGGGGATTCCCACAGATGCACCATCGGAGTTGCCCGCAATGACCCGCCGGTTCTGGTGGGCCACGGTCTGGACCGTGCCGCTCCTGCTGCTCGCCATGTTGCCAATGATCGGCTGGAACCTGGAGCGTTATCTGGACCATGGCTGGAATGTCACCTTGCAGTGGTCTCTTTCGACACTCATTCTTTTCGGTTGTGGCTGGATTTTTTTTGCACGGGGACTCGATTCGATTCGTTCGCGGCATCTGAACATGTTCACGCTGATCAGCATCGGCAGTGGCGCAGCTTATGCATACAGTGTGGCGGCGATTCTCGCTCCAGGTGTCTTTCCCCAAGGGCTTCGGGGCGAGGGTGGTGAAATAGAGGTCTATTTTGAGGTAAGCGGAGTAATTATCACATTAGTTCTACTGGGACAGGTCCTGGAATTGCGTGCCCGCCATCAAACGAGCGGTGCGATTCGTGACTTGCTCGCGCTGGCTCCCGCTATCGCTCATCGGATTCGCGACGGCGATGAGGAAGACATTCCACTCGATCAGATTCATGCCGGCGACACGCTTCGCGTGCGTCCCGGAGAAAAAATCCCGGTAGATGGCGATGTGCTCGAGGGAGCGAGCACGATCGATGAATCAATGCTAACCGGTGAACCGATTCCCATCGAAAAATCACCGGGGGATCCGCTGATCGGCGGCGCGGTCAATCAAACCGGCGCTTTTCTAATGATCGCTCGGCGAGTCGGCAGCGATACCTTACTTTCACAAATTGTGCATCGGGTTGCAGAGGCGCAACGTAGCAAGGCGCCGATTCAGAAAATTGCCGATCGGATCTCGGCCGTATTCGTGCCCGTGGTACTTGGTTGTGCGCTGCTTACATTCGTAATCTGGATATTTGCCAAGCCGAATGAACCGGCGTGGGCTATTGTGAACTCGGTCGCGGTATTGATCATTGCCTGCCCCTGTGCGCTCGGACTTGCGACACCGATGTCAATTATGGTCGGCTTGGGTCGCGGCGCAAGAGAAGGCTTATTGATTAAGGATGCAGAAGTCTTGGAACGACTCGAATCCATCGACACGCTCACAGTCGATAAAACGGGAACCCTCACCGAAGGCAAGCCCAGCATGCAGGCGATCGTAACGCTGGGCGATCTACCAGATAATCTGCTTCTAGCGCGGGCTGCCAGTCTGGAACAAAACAGTGAACATCCGCTGGCCCGCGCGATTACCAACGCTGCTAAGGCCAAACAACTGTCGTTGGCGACCGTGGAGGACTTCCAGTCGTTCACCGGGGGCGGCGTATCGGGCACGATCTCGGGCGATGCGGTTTTGCTTGGCAATGAACAACTGCTCAAAACATTTAATGTGATCGGTGTTGATGAACTGCAAGCGGCCCGCGAGACACACGTCTCGGGAAAATCGGTCGTTTTTGTGGCACTCAATCAAAAGGCTGCCGGCATGCTGGTGATTGCCGACCCGATCAAGCCGTCGACCCCGACCGCAGTCGCCGCACTCAAACGCAGCGGCCTCACCGTAGAGATGCTCACCGGTGATAACACTCAAGCGGCAGCCGCAGTCGCTGCTGAACTACAACTCGATGCCTATCAAGCCGCGCTGAACCCGGACGCCAAGCATGACATCGTGAAGCAACTGCAAAAAGACGGACACAAGGTCGCTATGGCCGGTGATGGCATTAATGACGCGGCGGCACTGGCTGAGGCCGATGTCGGTATCGCCATGGGAACCGGGACTGATATTGCAATCGAGTCAGCCGGGGTGACACTGGTGAAGGGTGATCTTCGCGGAATTCTGCAGGCACGCAAGCTGAGTCAGGCCACGATGAGAAATATTCGTCAGAACTTCTATTTTGCGTTTGGCTACAATCTC
>JAYYJN010000335.1:0-9630 GCA_036146215.1 Planctomycetota bacterium | reverse complement strand
CCCATCCCCATCAACGGTTCGAATTATCGCTGCAATTGAGCCGTTTTTACTCCGATAGCGTCGAACTCTAAGATCGCCCGCAAGGGCTGAATATCTTTGCTTTTTGAGCTATCGTAACGAGATGGAAAACGGGTATCCGACATCACTGGAAGTTCGAACGGCAGCTTCTGCAGATCACGCTGCCGTGGCGCGGATGTGTGGCATGAAGTTCTCTGAGTCCCCTTCTGGACAAGTCGAGTATTTAGAGGCGTACGATCAGAAGCATGCGGTCGGATACCTGGCCTTAGCATGGTCCGGCGGAGGAAACGTATGGCTATGGGGTCCGAAGGTCACACCGCGCGGCACAGCATCGGCATCAAAGGTCGCCCGAGCCTTGATTGCCGAGGCGAATCAAAGGATTGCGGTGCGCAAAGCTACTCTGGCGCAAGTGATGCTGAATCCAACTCAGGAGGATGAAGCCACATGGTATGCAGAATCTGGCTATGACACGCGAATCGCGCTGGAACTTTTGACGCGCCCGCTTACCGGCAATCAGCCGCAATTACCCGATTCGTCGGGAGCCTGCTCAGACTGGAATTCTATCGCCTATGCCCCGCCCTGCCACACCCGGTTTTTGCGTGCTTTCGCAGACTCTCATGCTGAATCGGCAGATTGCCTGGCATTGTACCGTCAAAGTGACCCGGAGATGGCGCTTGCCGATTTTCGGGCAACCCCTGAGTTCAATCCGAGATTGTGGCGACTATTTGAATCCGGCACTGAAGACACCGGTTGCCTCCTGCTTAACCATCATTCCGATGAAGCTGCTTTGGAAATCGCCTATCTGGGCTTCAAACCGTCGTATCGTGGGTGTGGATGGGGCCAGCGGGCAATGGCCGTTGCATTCTCCGAGGCCTCGCGACTCGAGTGCCGCCGCATTAACGTCGGGGTGGATGCCCAGAATATGGCAGCTCAGCAGCTTTATGCCCGCTGGGGGTTCTGGTGTTTTTCACGGCAGCAGGTGTTGATTCGGGCAGTAAATGCCTGATCGCCAGTGTCGCAAACCCCCTACCCTGCCAACGCATACGTGATCGCAAGCCGGCATTTGCCGACCGGTTCATTTGCTAAACAAGTTATCCACCATTGCCTGGTTGAAAGCAGCGGGCGTAATGCGGAGATTGTTTCGATTTGTCGCCATCTTTTACGGCGTTTTACGGTACCTCAAAGTCCATGTTAAAAAAAAAATGAAAGTTGATCGCGGGCGGTTTGACAGGTCACTTCCCAGGCGTAAAATCGCAGGGCCGTAACGCGGTTGGTCGCAATCGCTCACGGCAAAAATAAAAGGTTGTCGAGTGGCAAGGAATCTGCTGAGTGAACGGTTTGTTCCGGGCAAATACAGGTTCCGTCGGCAATCGGCTCCGTCCCAGTCGATGGGGTTATGGGTAGCTGCTGTTAATAAAAGGTGGCTGAATTTGGATCGTAGCGTGACTCTTTCGCGCTTACGCAAATAGGAGTGGTTCAGGACGTGACCACCAGAGGTAAGGAAATCGATGTGTCGCTGCGCGGTGCTCTCACTGCAGAGCTCGGTGTAGAGCGGTATAAACTCTGGTTCGTGGATAAAACACGATTCAGTCGTCGTGATCACACGATGACATGTCACGCTGCAAATTCCTTTTATCAAGATTGGCTCAGATCCAATTTTCGCGACGCCATTGAGCGTGCGGCCAAGTCGGTCTTAGGTAATTCAGTTACCGTGAAGTTTGCCATCGACAATGATTTAACGAGTCGGGCGGAATCTCCTGCTCAACCGTCTCTGGACGACCCCGTCGAGTCTGACTTTGACGATGCTAACATGGCAGAAAACTCAGACAACGACACCGGCCGAGGTGGAAGTTTACGACCGATCATGCAGGTGCATCGTGGAACGCCGAATCCGAATGTGGATTTGCATCCGCGGCGCACAAGTTCTTCTTCGGTGCAGTCGCGTACGGCCCGATCGTCCGAGTCGGAGCTTTGCGGCACGCGCACTTATGCAAGTTTTGAAGACTTTGTGATAGGACATGCTAATCGCGTCGCGCAAGCGTCATCCTGCATGGTGACCGAGAGCCCTGGCTGCCTGACGCCTCTTTTTCTCCACGGTTGTACCGGAGTCGGCAAAACCCACCTTCTGGAAAGCATCTGGACCAGTGCGTTGGCAAAGCAACCGGCGGTCCGCGGCCTCTTTTTAACTGCCGAACAATTTACCAGCCTATTTCTAGAAGCTTTGCACCATAGCGGATTGCCAAGTTTTCGCCGTAAATATCGGAACCTGGATTTGTTAATCCTTGATGATATCCAATTTTT
This sequence comes from Planctomycetota bacterium, assembly GCA_036146215.1. Taxonomy (GTDB): domain Bacteria; phylum Planctomycetota; class Planctomycetia; order Pirellulales; family UBA7805; genus UBA7805. Next base: position 7,311 of record JAYYJN010000335.1, on the reverse strand, counting down.
CGGCGGCAAAAACGCGACCCTCGGAGAGTTATTGCAGACAGTCGAAACGATGTTGCGACGGGGTGGGCAGGTCGTGCTGGCAGCAGATCAACCTCCTGCTGAATTGCAGAATTTTCCCCAGGAATTGCGATCGCGATTCTCAGGTGGCATGGTCTGCAAGATGCTGCCTCCCGATCTGGAAATGCGTAAGGAAATCGTTCGGCGTTATGTTTCCAAGCGTGAATGGGTTCTTGAGAAAGAAGTTCAGGACTTGGTTGCAAATCGTATTACCGATAGCCCACGAGAGATTTTTGGAGCGCTGAATCGATTGCAGGCTACTGAAATCGCTACCGAGAATCCGATCACCTTGGCCACCGCTGAGGATGCGCTGGCGGATCTTTTTCTTTATCGGAGTCGAGCAATTCGTTTGATCGATATCGAAAAGGCTGTCTGTGATACATTCGGATTAGAACCCAAGAGCCTGCGATCAGCACGTAAAATCAAGTCGATCGTTCAACCACGTATGCTCGCAATGTGGTTGGCAAGAAAATACACCCGTCGAGGTCTGACCGAGATTGGCACTTATTTTGGTAATCGGAGTCATGCCACGGTAATCTCTGCGCAAAAACGCGTTAATGATTGGATGGACCGTGGCGATGTGGTCCAATTGGCAAATCAGGCGTGTCCGGTCGAAGACGCAATTCGACGCGTGGAATCGCGGATGCACGCTTAACATCACCCGGGTCGTTCCGGGCCAAGCGGGTCATTGTCCTTACCGGAAACGTCGGGCGTTCCGTTTTATTTCCCGTTGCATCCGCTCCAGAAACGCTTGATCCAGTGATTGAAGATCTCCAAAAAACGTTTCAAAATCCTCTATTTTCCGCGCTTCAGAATCAGACCGCCCAGGTTTTTTTTCGCTCGTGTACATGAGGTATTTAACAAAAGCGTCCTGCCGATAGGTAAGCAGATAGTAAGTCAGTGCCCAGGCTTCGCTATAGGCGTCTAACATTCCCTTTTGGCCTTGAAACCGTTGGTCCTCCGAACGGCCCTGCATACGATTTCCGTTTACGATCAGCGTGTAAAGCGAATCATCCGGTCGTCGTTGCAGATAATTCTGGAATTGTTGTAACCGATTCAGGTTTATTTCGCCCATCCCTCGCCACCCTTTCTTGCTGCGAAGATCAGGGGTTTCAAAAAACATGGCCATACCCTCATTTAGCCAGATCGGAATGTCGGAAAGTCGCTGCTGAATGCCACAATTGAATGCGATCTGATGGGTTGCTTCGTGAATTACGGTTGCCACCAGTTGGCCAGCTTGTGGTAGCGAAAGTAACCGATTAATCTCTGAGGCATCCTGAGACTTGGAGGTTCGAACCGCCGTCCGTGGGTTAGCGGTTAAATCGTACGTGGCAATTCTATTCGTGATCAGGTTGTAGTAGCCGTCGATTGAGTCTACTGCAGTTCCAACCTCAGGACCGGCATAATGGTGCCAGGTTTGTTTGTCTTTGCAGACGATAGCTACCAGCGGCATTTCCGGTGTGGAAATTGCTAAATCGCGACGCTTCCAGTAATTGTTGTAGGCTCGAAACAAACGCTCAAATAATGCGCCGCACCACTGGGCATATGATTTTGATGTGTTGTAACAAATCAGATAATGCTTCGTCTTGTGAATGGAAAATCCAGCAGGCAACTCTTTAAGTATTTCTTTACTTAACTCCGCTGGTTTCATAAGCGAAAAAGGGACATCGTCGGTTGCCCGTTTCTTGATTTGGTCTGGTTGCAATGGCCATAGTTTGCCTTGACGATCTCGCAGAATCATGCCCCCGTCGGTTGCTTCAACAATAATCTCTCCTCGCAGCCGAAAGGAACTTCCCGCCTGCTCGACTTCCACGGTCTCCATCGATCGTGCCACCGTAGTCGGCCAACCCAACAGCCAACATGCCAGCAGATAGCAGCATGCTGAACGAACTAAGGACCGCGCCGTTTTGGTGCCTGCTTTTTGCGTTAGCTTGCAAGGATGTCTGTTGCATTGCATGATGCCCATCATAGCCAGAACCGGAATTTTGCGCCCACCGCTATGTTTTTTTTGCAGAAAATCGCTAGCAAGTCTGTCAAGCCTCGGATTTTATGGCGTCAGGACGGTATTGGCTTGTTGCTCCTTCATTTGCTATAGTTTCGCCCCCTTCTGGGGGAAATGTGTGTTGGATTGAATTTTAAAGCGGGAATTTTTTGATGCTTCGCGCTGGAATCGGTTGTATTACATTGTCAGCGTCTGCTGCCTTGCTGATGAGCGGGTGCACGGGGGTCGATTTATCCTCGGTACCACTTGCAGATGAACTGGGTTTTGTCGACGTGCAACCTGTTCCGAAGGAAATCAGAGACCGTTATGGCCCTACTTCGAAAGATCGTCTGGAGGCCATTCGCAAGGAGCGTAATCGTGCAAAGCACGGGTCTGAAAAAATCAGAAATGAGATTTCTGAAAAACTTGCGGCGCAAATTCGCGCCGAATCGAATGCATTCTTGCGGCAGGAAATTATCCGTGCGCTTGCCGAATGTGAAACACCAGAGGCGGCAAATATTCTTCGTCAAGGTTTGAATGATGAAAGCGTCGATGTTCAAATTCAGTGTTGTCGCGGATGGGGCAAATGGGGTACCGAAGAATCGGTTCACGTTATGGGGCAGGTACTAGAGAATAAGCTTGCCACGTTGGACTTAAAGGTGGCTGCAATCGAAGCTCTCCAATCGGTCGGCAATCAGAAAGGAGTCCCTTTTTTGGTTCCGCTCCTCGATAAACGGGAAGATCCTGCACTGCAGTACCGTTCACTTATGGCCTTGCAAAAGATTACAGGCAAGCGTTTGCCCGACGACCAAGAAGCTTGGCAGGCCTATGTTGCAGAGGAACACGAAAAAGCTGTTGTGTTAAAGGCAGAACGCGACAACCGATCCAAGGCGTCATCCTTGTTCTGGTGGCGTTAAATCCTCAATTTTCGTCATAGTTTAACACCGCTTCTCTTTGCCTTTGTCTCTCAGCTGTCTCCCGTTGAAGGTGAGATGCTCTCATATCCCGTGGTTCTAACACGCAAAACCGGCAAAGTTTCGCGCTCAATTAAAGTGTTTTGCCTCCACGCTTTAGATCATGGTAAACGGTTGGTAGAAAAATGTCCGATATCAACACATGCGTGCATGAAAGTAGTTTTAGCGATTAACGCATTTGTAGCCAGCCTGATTTTGTAAACAACACGGTGATGTAGGCTTTTTCTGTCTCACCGCCTCACCGCCGAGAGTTAACCAACGCAGCGTAGAGAGAATCCCCGATGGCGAAGGCCCCAGCAATCTTAAAATGGTTTTTCGCGATTATTGCCTTCGCTGCCGGGTCGATCGTTGCTCAATTGTTGCAGCCGCCCACCGCCAGCACCGAAGGTATCGGAAGCGTAACGCTTGTGGCGCAACTTGAGGCGGCTCCCGCCGAGCTGGCAGTGAGCCCTGCCGAACCAGTCATAATCACCCCTTCCCCTCCCTTATCATCACGGCCAACGGTACCGACCCTTGGTGTCGCGAAACCACTGCAAGAGGTCGCTGCCTCGAAGGTCACGGTTGTATCTTCGTCGCCCGTGTCCCGAGTCGAAATGCCTCGAGCAACTCAAAACGTTTCCAAGTCTGAAGTCGCAGACGGCGGAAAAATTGCTGCAAAGAAAAATGCATTGTCAAAAACGTTAGTCGAAGTAGCCGAATCGACCCCCACAAAGCATCAATCCCCGTCAGTTCGATTACCCCGCGAACAGCCTGCCGAGATTTCTGTTTCACGTCCGCGAGCCGAATTGCAGAAAAAATTTCCCCACAGGCAACTCGATTCGAATCGCGTGCAGGCTGAAGCATTGTCACTGACCGGATTACCGACACTTTCGTCCGAGGCCAGCGACTTCCAAAAGATCCGCCATTCTCTTTCTGGGCAGTTTGAACCCCTAAAGGGAGTTCCACAAACCGAAAAGGCCGCGGGAAAGAAGAAAGTTCTGATAACAAAACAACCAACAAAACAAGCAAAGATTGCTTTCTCGTCGTCGACGCTACCTACAGAACTGGTGCCCGCTGCCAAGTTGAATCCGACGACCGGGGTTGTCGTGGCACCTGAGCCTTCTACACCCGTGACACAGGTTGCCGAAAAACGAAACACGCTCGACGACACTCTGCCCGCAACGAGTTCGACCCAAACGTTAGTCGTGACGCCACCGGCATCTTCTCAGCAGCAGTCCACACCCGCTAACAATCCGCGAAAAGTGGTGGTTCCAAAAATAGCGACAGCCCCGATCGCGATCGCCCAAAAAACAAAACAACCAACGACAAACAAGACGGAGTCGCTCGCGGTAACCCAGAAGTCGCAACCGCTCAGTTCAGAGCTCATTGCCCTGAGATCGAAATTGGGACGAGTAATAAACATGTATCGTGAGCAGGAAATCAGTGTGCGGGAAAAGAGTGCTTGGTCGGTTATGCACTCTTTCATTGGCTATGGTGTGGAGAAGAAAGTAAGAATCGATCATCAGGGTAATCGGGCAAGCGCCATTGGATGGATTTGTTTCAATAACCCTTGTCGCGGTGTGCGTCTGTTTTATCTGAAGAATGGCGAGATTTATGGTCGTCTCGGACCGGGTAATCAGGGGCATGAGGGCCAGTTTCTGGCAATGCTTGCCCAGTCACGGGTGCACCCCAATTATCCGATGAAGATTGAGGGTCGTGATTTTACTGTTCTCGATCTAGTCGAAAGAGAAAAAAGAAGTTGTCGTCCCAAAACCGAACTCACGTTCAAGCTTATCGGTCTATCGCATTACCTCGAAAGCGAGGAAACCTGGAAAGATGATCGTGGCAGCGATTGGAATATCCCTCGGTTGCTAAAAGAGGAGATGCAGCAACCGATTATCGGGGCCGCCTGTGGGGGTACGCATCGATTATTCGGTCTCTCTTATGCGATCAATCGGCGCATCCACAAAGGCAAGCCGGTCGATGGGCAGTATCGCCGAGCCGAGATATACATCAAAGATTATCAGAAATACACGTTCAAGATGCAGAATCCGGATGGTAGCTTCAGCACCCGATTTTTCTCGGGTCGCGGAGCGGCAAATGACCTCGATCGAAGGCTGCTGACCACCGGACATATTTCTGAATGGCTCGCCTTCTCTCTCAGCAAAGAAGAACTTACCGATCCTCGGATGGTCCACGCGATGGATTATCTTGCTGGATTGCTTTTGCGGGGTAAATACCCGGGGTGGAAAGTGGGCCCCTTAGGCCATGCACTGCACGCGGTCAATATCTACAACGACCGCGTTTTCAAGGACACTGTCAGCACACCTGTTGTTGCGACGCGTTCACGGTAAAGCAATTGAAGTGATCGGGGCGACTTATCCGACTCGATCCAGAATCTTTCCAGGGCCTTGTGTCCTATCTTGGTTCGCGAATAAAAAATTGTCATCGGCTTCGCTTGAATAGCGCGCACTTGAAATTCGCCGCCATACGCTTTAGGATGCTCGAAATACCCCTTTTTCGCCCATTTTAAGCGGGTGGTGGCTGCTCGGGCCCTGCTTCGCGACAGCATTTGGTTGACCAGATGACGCAGCAGGCATTTAGCGATGACTTCAAGGCAATTCTCGATGTCGCGCATCGACTCGCCGAGCACAATGCGGCCGATGCGGTTCTGGTGATGCTGGAGGGGCCCACGGACTTTCAGCTTCTGACTACTGCCATGGGCGACCATAAATTGCTGGTCAGTGCCGACAGCGAAGAACTGCTACAGGGTGCTGCCGAGGCCGGTATTCCATCGGTTTTGTTGAACATGCCGCAAGCACCAGTCTTTGAAAAACTAACGCAGACCTTGCTTGAAAGTGTGGCGGATGAAATTTTGTTGCCGGGTGCAGATGTTGTTGCCGTCTATAGCGGATTTGAGGCGGATCGCTATGACTCGGTTAGCATGCTGCATCTGGATGAACACCTCAGTCGGTTAACGGTCCGCGATATTCGCATGCTCGAAACTCGGGTGCCATTAGAGACGCTCAAGACGGTAGTGGATCTCGCAGTCGAAATTGGTCGAGATGGTCGAGAGGGCAAAGCTATCGGCACGATGTTTGTGGTCGGGAGCACGAAGGCGGTGCTGGAGCGTTGTCATCCGGTTGGGTTTGACCCGGTCAAGGGATATAAAAAGTCAGAACGTGGTTTGGGCGATCGCCGAGTGCGCGAGGGCATCAAAGAAGTTGCCCAAATGGACGGCGCCTTTGTGATCGGTCCCGATGGCACGGTGTTGGCGGCCGCTCAGTATGTCGACGCCTCGGCCGAGGGCCTTACCATGACTAAAGGGCTCGGATCGCGTCATTGGGCAGCCGCCGCAATCAGTCGCAAAACAAACGCGGTGGCGGTGACGGTCAGTCAATCGAGTGGCACCGTGCGAGTTTTTCAGAATGGTGAGGTCATGTTGCGTATTGAGCCCTTCCGGATGCCGATGAAGTGGAAGGATTTTGAATTTGAACCACCGAGCGTCGAATAAGGGCCTTTAACCGAGAACTCTGCCAGAGTTGGTTGCCTCGACTCATTTCATAGCATTCCGCTTTCATTCTGCTTCGCGAACAGCTACTGATCCAAGACTGTTTGAATCACTGAGGCCGGAATTCCGAGATCTGCGACGTGGAGCTTGCCCACATAGGGTTTGCCTGTCGGAGCGATTAATCCAGGTTTGGCTGCTAAAAAAGTACACGTGTGGTCTGCCATAATCGCCGCCCCGGGAGTGGCTCCCGTATCGCAGTCCAGACCGCTTGGAAGATCAACTGACAACGTGTTAGCGGTTGCCTGATTGATTGCTTCGATCGCTTGCTTGATCGGGGTTCGAGGTGGACCTTTGCATCCGGTCCCCAGCAAAGCATCTATAATCCAGCACGCTTCGGACAGGATGCGAAAAAATTCATTGTCTGATTCCCTCCGATATTCCAAGATCGGCGCGTCGATCGCGCGGAGAATTAAATAGTTGGTCCGAGCGTCTCCCGTGATCTTCTCAGGCGATTCCCAGTTCAGCACCTGCACATCGTAATTTCTTGCAAGTAGATGTCGTGCGATCACATAGCCGTCGCCGGCGTTGTTCCCTTTGCCACAACAAACGACAATCGGCGACTTGATTTGCAGCCCACAAAGCAGGTCACTTACCCCGCGGCCAGCATTTTCCATCAGCACAAGGCCGCTAATGCCAAATTTTTTGGTTGCGTAGCGATCGACTTGCGCTGCTTGTTCTTTGGTGATGACACGCATAGGTCTGCTCCGAGTTGGCATTTCGTTGAAAGGCTGTTCTGATTATATTTGTTT
>JAYYJN010000334.1:0-7504 GCA_036146215.1 Planctomycetota bacterium | reverse complement strand
AGCGTGGGTTGTTTTGGATGTGGTTAAAGTAGTTTTTTTTCACTGGTGGCTGCACAAAAACAATTTCAATTACTTGGTTTTACAGTGATTTAACGAGTTGCATGAATTGATCACGTTTAAAATCACTGAATTCATAATTTGCCAAGTGTCTTTTTGATATATTCTGCGCAAAAAATAGATGGTTTTTTCTTTGCGATTCAGCTTTTGCTTGGTCGTGGTGATATAGCGGTCCGCGGAGTTCGGGTACGCCCGGTCCACCCTTGCAGACATTTTTTGCGATTAGCAGATAATCCCGCAGCGATAACTTGGGTACCGCCATTTTGGCTAGAAAGCGACACTTTCGTTTCCAACTGCTCACCACCCACACTTCATCTAAATTGCCCCAGGAGTCAAGTTCCGAGGGGAGCCAAATTTTTTCACTGTCTAATTCTTGTGTATTTTTATTGAACGTCCACGGCGCAATTTCAATGACACAGATTTTGGTCTGTAAAGCTTTCAGGTCAACCAGCGGAAGAATTTTCGAATAGTGCCAATGGTACATGCTGCTGCGGGCTGTATTAATAAACCTGAGGTTTTGTCCTGCTGACTGGCGTTCGAAGACTTCCGGAAGGATGCACGAGTCAAAAACGCTGCTGCCGAGAAAAAGAACGGTTCGTATCTCGTTCCCTGCGGTATCGGTTTTGACTTTTGTGTGGTGCCACAAATGACGAACCACTTTGCCCAACCGTGAGTCATCGCGGTAGGGAAGCGTCCATCGACTGAACGCAAAGTTTCCCACGAGAAGAAGGAGCAACGTAACGATAAACGCGATGACGGTACAAAATGAGCGTGATTTCATCGCTTTTCACCTTGCTAAAACTGAAAGTAAATAAAAGGCGGTGCGTGGTTCTCGCCAACGCTCACAACCAAAAATAGCATCACCGCATATGCAAGTCCCCTCACGATTGGCGGGCATTTGTTTTGGAAGGGTAGTTCGCTTTGCTGGAAATAGCACAGCGAGTCGAGCAAAAGAGTTGCCGAACCGTAAAATATCAAATAGGCGAATGCAAGTTGAGAACTCACTTCTCCGGACTTCAAAGTCAGCAAACCAAAAATAAAGGAACTCGCTTGTGAAAGAGATTCTGCTCGAAAAAAAATCCACGTAAGGCACACTAAATTAAAAGTGAGCAAGCAGCCAAGAGACCATTTGAGAAAAGCGATCATTTTGCGTGGTGGTGCATTTAATTCGACTTTTTCTCCGCGTAGTGACGCCTTGTGTGTCGTTAAATAGCTGCCATGCATTCCCCCCCAGATAACAAAATTCCAGCTTGCACCATGCCAAAGACCACCGAGGAGCATCGTCAAAAAATTATTCAAATAGGTGCGGAATTTTCCTTTGCGATTTCCACCGAGAGGGATGTAGAGGTAATCCCGTAGCCATGCGGACAGGGAAATGTGCCAGCGACACCAGAATTCGGTGATGTTGCTGGATAAGTATGGTTGCGCAAAATTCACTCGAAGACGAATTCCAAAAAATCGGCTCACCCCGCGGGCAATGTCAGAATACCCCGAAAAATCGCCATATATTTGCAGTGCGAAAAGATAGGCGGTGATCAGAAGTCCTGTAGCGCTCAGAGCGTCATATAGAGCACACGATCTATCGACGAGCGATCCCACCCCATCAGCAATAAATACCTTTTTGAAATATCCCATAATGCATAGCTGTATGCCTGCAAAAATATCGCTGCTACGTACGGTTCGTTTATTTTTGATTTGCGGTAAAAGATGCTGCGTTCTTTCGATAGGACCTGCGACGAGTTGAGGGAAATAGGCGACATAAATTGCAAAATGAAGCAGATTGGTAGTTGGTTTCTGGCGACCTCGATAAACATCGATCGAGTAAGCCATGGTTTGAAACGTGTAAAAGCTTATTCCAACCGGAAGGACTAAGCCGAGCGTGACAAAATCAGGTTGAAGTCCGAGTGTCTCGAGCATCCCCGCAGCAGACTGCGTAAAAAAATCAAAATATTTAAACGTGCCGAGAATGCCGAGATTGGTAGCGAGGCTAACGATTAAAAACAGCAGCCTTTTGCTACCATATCGCACCATGGCGATGCCCGAGATAAAGTCGACGATCGTCGAAACCCATAACAGTCCCAGAAATCGCCAATCCCAGCACCCGTAAAAAAAATAGCTCGCAAGCAGCAGTAGAATATTTTGGTATCGATGTTTTAACAGGACATAGAGTGCCCACACTACAGGCAGGAAGAGAAGAAAATGAGGCGAATTAAAGAGCATCTACATGAGTATCGGTTCGAGTCACCGTTGTTAGATATGTTTAATCAATGATCGCCAATAACATCAGTTCGTATTTGGACGATTTGTTGATTGATCTACGGTCTGGGTGCTGGATTTTAAAAGTCGTACCAAAGACCCAAACCGAGTTGTCGCTCGCTGTTCTGGAAGAACTCGTAACGTGGCGTCATGCCCTCGAGGTACTGAAAGCCGAATCGCAGCAGGTTGCCGTAATCTTTGGCTCGCCACTGCCAGCCGACCTGAAGCACAACGTTGCCGCCCCAATTAAGGGCTTGGAGTATATGTCCGTTGGCGGCTACGAAGGGTGAGCCGCGAAAGCCGGTGGCACAAATGGGGCTGTATTCGGCCCCGAACTGAAACTGCCAGGGACGAGCACCTCCATCGAAATTGAACGCCCAGGCCGCATCGATATATGTTCGAATCGCCTCGTTCCACTGATATGAATTGCCCCATACGATCGAGTTGGTCACGTAATTGATACGATTGGCAATGGCTGCCGGTCCTGTATTGATGAGATATTCATCTCCCATGTGCGAACTCACATGGTAGAAGCCGAACTTGGTCTGGTATCGTCGCCAGCCGAAACTCATCGGAAGTCCGAGTCGATAGTCGGTGGCAATAAGCGTACTTCCGTCACTGTCGACCCGCGGGAATACGGCACCCTCGACATCGAACTGAAATCCTTGGGGATAGGATCCGTTAGGTGATCCGTAACGAATAATACCGACTCGGGCACCGAGCGTGCTGTCCCAGTACCAGTTATTCCCGCCCGGCAGACCGACCGGATCAAATCCTTTAATGTTCAGCGCAGAGAGCGCTAGTCTTGCGGTATGGAGGCTGGCTAATTCCGGTCGATAAATAAGCTCATCCGGCAAAAGCGTCCACGACCAAGGGGCGTTGAGCGCTGAATCGGCAAGATAATCACTCTGCGCGGGTGCGAAGGGGTTCAGGTCGTCCCAACTTGGCCACCACGATCCATGGTCGTCATATCCGTATCCGTAACCGTATCCACCACCAGACCACGAATTGGGTTGCTGATCGACCCACGCATCCAAGTCAATCGGCTCTGGATAAATATCAGGCGCGTTTTCCACAATCACAGGCGCCTGTGCCCGTGCAGTGGTGTGCAGTAGGGCCGCCAGAAGGGCAAACCATGTTAGAACCAGCGAACGAATCATGAAGCCTCTGTGAAACAGAAGAGAACGGAAAACCAACTATCCTCCGAGTGAGGGCGGCGGAGTCTAGCGTTTTGCGAGGCAGCTTCATAGGGCGATTCGCCGATTCGCTTTGGCAATGCCAGCATGCTAGGCAACGCTTGCAACTGCCGCTGACAAGGGTAATCGCATGATTGCATCCGATTTTATTTTCGTGGCGGATCGAGTATTACGAAGACTTTTTCAGTCTTCCCGTCGCGTTCAATCACGATTTCGACTTTATCGCCAGCTTTATATCGCCCCAGAACCTGCGCAAAATCGGTGACCGTAGCAATATCAGCATCCCCGAAACGCAACATCACATCCCCCTCGCGGAGCCCACCGCGCTCGGCGGGGCCACCGGGTGCAACGCCACTTAAGCGAACCCCGGTTTTTTCATAACCATAGTCAGGACGACTTCCGAAATAGGGCCATCTTCCTCCTGCAACCTTCGGTCGTTTCGTTTTTTTGTATGCCGGTCGCGCGTCGGCTTCGGCAATGGCAAGCGCCGCGTCGGCCACCATACGACTAACCCGTTCGATGCCCTCGATGTTGATTTTTTCAAAATCGTCCTCTGGTCGGTGGTAATCCTGGTGAGCCCCAGTAAAAAAATGCAAAGCGGGGATTTTTTTCTCATAGAACGATGCGTGGTCGCTGGGCCCGTCTCCACCCGGTTTCTTGACGATTTTAAAATTGTGTCCTGCATTCAATCGTTCAATAAGCAGGTCAAATTGTTCAGCAGTTCCCGTTCCGTGCACAATCAGTTTGTTGTCTCGCAATCTTCCCACCATGTCCATGTTAAGCATTGCAATCGTATCCTTGAGCGGTACGACTGGATCCTTGAGATAATGTGCACTGCCCAGAAGTCCTCGCTCCTCGCCCGTAAACGCGATGAATACAATTTTCCGCGGAAGTGGCCTTCCGATGGCGACGAGTCGCCGCGCAATCTCCAGCAGCGCTGCCACTCCGCTCGCGTTGTCATCTGCCCCGTTGTGAATTTCTTGCCGACCAGGTGATGCAGAAGAATCGCCACCGTAACCAAGGTGATCGTAGTGCGCGCCGATCACAATGGCCTCTTCGCTGAGCGGACCTGAGCCGGGTAGGACGCCGATCACGTTTCGAATCTGCTCGACCTTCCGCTCTACACCACTTTCTCCTTGCACTCGCCAACCGGGTAGCAGGTGGCTATTTGGTTTTCCGGTCTCATCGATCGCTTTCTCTAACTCAGAAAGTTGATTGCCAATTGCTTCAGCGATCACCGGGTCGATAGCGTCCCGACGGAGGTGGAAAATAGGTATCTTTCGATCCGGGCTTCCACTGCCCGCACGCGTGAATGCGAGCAAAGGATCTTTTGCCTCTCGCCACTGTCGACTGAAAATTTCAATTTGTCGCGCAGCGAGATCGACTTCAGAGCGGTATTCTTGTTCGGCCTGCGGATCTTTTTTTTCCGCATCGTGTTTGGCATGGGCTGCGACCAAGTTTTCGACAGCTTGACGCCATTGAGATTCCGCCTCAGCAGTTTCTTTGGCAATTTCATATTCGTCTGTGCAAAATAGAATTGCTGCTGCGCCGTGTGCATAGGCATTCGATATTTTGGTTCGGAAGTAGGCATGCCGCGATGGATCAGATCCAAAGGGGCTATGCACATCGCCACGCAAAGGCTGATGCCGTAGAATGATGACACATTTACCGCGAACATCGATACCTGCGTAATCATCGTATTCCATTTGTTTGTCGGTGATTCCATAACCGACGAAAGCCAGGGGAAGATCGAAGGAACCACTTCCGCCGGCTGCGAGCGGGGTGAACGCATCGTCAAGTTTGAGCTCAATTGATTCAGCTGCTTTGTTTCCGTCCTGCTGCCGCGTCAGGCGGAGTTGATTGTTTGCTGCAGGGCCCCGAGTCGCGTCGGTGGTGACGGGAAGATTTTGAAAAGGACCTTTCTCAATGATTTCACTCTGTAGACCAATCTTCTGAAATTGCTCTGCAATATATTCGGCAGCTCGATCTATACCGGCAGTCCCAATTCCGCGACCCTCCATGGCATCGTCGGCCAAAATCCGTACCGAATCGCCGATGCGATTTTGAGCCGAGTCTGCCGCATAAGCCCCATCCGCGACGCCGCTCGCTACCGCGATCAGCGTAAGGGTGCTGCTCAGGCACCATCGAGGGCACCATTGAATTTTCAGGTTGAGAAGTCTCGTTTTCATATCACGCTGACCAAACCGCATGGGTTACTTTCTGATTAAGGGTGGATCGCATTGAAATCCGGCACCGTTGACAGGGCATATCTTTCATAACGACTCAAAATTTTTGGGCTCTGGAGGGTATTCGTCAAGGTGCAAATTTTGGCCCTTTCCACAATAAACCGAGCAAAGTTTAAAGAAAGCCTACCATTCCCCTCATGTTCCACGTAGAATCGAGGCAGTGCCAGGCTCGGTTGCTGCGAGGGTTCCCTCGCCCTGGCATGGCGGTTCTATAGAGCCGATGGAAAACAGCCTTTGCGGCTAGCGCAAATCAGCAGCGAAACCAGCAGCTATAGGTGGTGGGGACTTTGCCTTCGTTCTTTGTGATTCAGGGGCGTGACCGCGGAACGCGGTTCGAACTCGAGAAACCGACGCTGACGATCGGCCGTGATGTGCGGAGCGATATTCGCCTGCAAGACACAGAGGTGTCACGTCGCCATGCGGAATTGAGGCAAACAGAAAGTGGCTTCACAATCCATGACTTGGGAAGTTCGAACGGCACGTTTGTGAATGGAACTGCTGTATCGACGCATGCAATGCAGAGTGGCGATCAGTTGCTTCTCGGCCGCTCGCTTCTGCTTTACACCGGTGGCGGAGCCAGTGCCATCATTGATGGTAAAGTCGACATTGTTTCATCTTCCAGGAATGATGATTCGCGGATCTTGCACTCGATGACCGAAAGTGAGGGAAGTCGCTCCTTGTTACAGGCCGACGTCACCGGGTCAGAGAGTCCTTGGCTCGCTCGCGCGCGGAGCAATTTACAGGTCATGTATCGGACCGCGCTGGCGGTCAGTCATACGCTTGATATTGATGAGTTGCTTGATCGTATAATGGGCTTAATTTTTGAATGGGTCGAAGCCGATCGCGGTTGCATCATGCTCGTGAATAACGATACGGGAATCCTTGAGCCTAAAGTGAGAAGAAATCGGGAAGGCGTTTCGAGTGGCGCGGCAATTTCGATCAGCAAGACAATTCTGGATTATGTGACCGAGCATACCGAAGGGGTGCTCACGAGTAACGCAAAAGATGACAAGCGTTGGGACACGGGCGCGAGTATCCTTAATATGGACGTTCGGGAGGCAATTTGCGTTCCGATGCGCGGGCGTTACGGTGTGGTGGGCGTGATTTACATCGATACCTCATCGCCGCCACAGCAGGTAGAGGAGGGGGGGAACAAATTCCGGGAGGAACATCTGAAGTTGATGATTGCGATTGCGCATCAAGCGGCCCTCGCAGTCGAGGATACTTCTTACTACTCGGCAATGTTGCAGGCCGAACGGCTCGCAGCAATGGGGCAGACAATTGCTATGCTTTCCCACCATATCAAGAATATCCTGCAAGGGATCCGGGGTGGCAGCTATCTGATCGAAATGGGCTTGGCTGATGACGATAAAGAAGTGACCCGTCGTGGTTGGCACATTGTCGAAAAAAATCAGGGCAGAATCTCCAATTTGGTCCTCGATATGTTGACGTTTAGCAAAGAGCGTGAGCCGCAGTTGGTGGTTTCCTCGCTCAACGAGGTTGCTTCGGATGTAGTTGAGCTAATGCAATCAAGAAGCGAGGAACTTGGGGTTGCTCTCCGATACCAGGCCGCACAAACAATGCCCGAGCTTCTTTTCGATCCTGAAGGAATCCACCGCGCTGTATTGAATGTGGTGACCAACGCCTTGGATGCATGTGAGAGTGTCGAAGGAGGCCAAGTCACCGTCTCGACTTCACTGGTCAAAGAGAAGAAAGTCGCACGAGTAATTGTTAAAGATAACGGAAGCG
>JAYYJN010000333.1:0-6512 GCA_036146215.1 Planctomycetota bacterium | reverse complement strand
ACGTTCGAAGCTATCTCCGGACAGAGCCAGTTCGGCCAGGCGCATAACGATTGGGGTGACCGTTTTTTGAACTGGAACACGATTCCCGTGCGGCAGGTGGTGGTGCCCCCCGTCTATCTGAATGGTCGCGATGACCTTCGCTCGCTCGTCGTTCGTGATACGGCACCTGCAGGGGCAAGCCCGCAGGTCTTTCCGATCAGTCCACCGCCCGCCCAGTTCAACGGCGAGCGGGCCGATCATTATAACGCCCTCTGTGGGCTCACGATTTTTCGCGACCAAGCACTCGGTTCCGAATACCTCAACGATGCGTTCGTCTGCGAGTCACTCACCAACCTGATTCTCCATCGCAAGCTCACGCCCGAGGGAGCGATCTATGTTTCAAATCACAAAAACCCACCGCAGGCATTTTTAGCATCGTCCGATCCCTGGTTTCATCCCGTATTTTTGGCCACTGGACCGGACGGCGGGCTTTATGTGGCCGATTTTTATCGCCAATATGTCGAGCATCCGCGTTATGTGGCCTCCGAAACGGCCCGCACAGAAACCGAATGGCAGCGGGGTAAAGAGCGGGGCCGCATCTGGCGGATCGGTCGTGCTGATTTGGCAGCCACCGCTCCCGCTCCGCGACTGAGTGAGGCAACGACTGCAGAACTTGTCGCTGCGCTCGATCATCCCAATGGTTGGCACCGCGACACGGCGCAGCGGTTGCTGATCGAACGGGCGGATCCGGCGTCGATCAGACTGCTCGAGAATGCCTTTCCCGGTGCTGCCTCAGCCCAAGGCAAACTTCACACTGCCTGGACCCTGCACCGGCTTGGCGGGCGTGAACGCGGGTTGATTGAGCAGATGCTCGATGACGAACACCGGCAGGTCCGTCGTCACGGGGTGCGGCTTGCGGCAATGCTACCCGCTGACGATCAGGCGGAAATTCATCCGCTGCTTTGCTCGCTTGCGGCAGATCCGGACGCGGCCGTGCGATTTGAACTCGCCCTGGCCCTGGCCCATCGTGACAATGACCCCGCGCTGGCCGAAACAGAAAAAGCGGCGGAGCAAATAGCGCTTCGCGACTATGCAAACCGTTGGATCGGCGAAGCGGTGCTCGCCGGCCCGCACCTGCTGCCACTGATCCAGGCTGTGACGAGCGGGAAGCAATGGCGGGGTACGCTTGATGGGGCGCAGATGGAATTTCTGGTTCGCGCCGGGCGCCGTTTGGCTGCACTCGATGCGGCGCAGAGCCGACCG
Organism: Planctomycetota bacterium; assembly: GCA_036146215.1. Classification (GTDB taxonomy): domain Bacteria; phylum Planctomycetota; class Planctomycetia; order Pirellulales; family UBA7805; genus UBA7805. Next base: position 5,270 of record JAYYJN010000333.1, on the reverse strand, counting down.
CTTGCCCGTCTTTTTGCCAGTGGGCTAAGCGATACGGCCCGCACGCTGCTGCTGGCCGGAGCCGCGGAAGCGGCCGATGGTGATTTGCCGAAGCTTGAAGCACTTCTGACTGCCACCGAGAAGCGGCAGACTCTCGGGCAACCGGTTTTCCAGGAAGCGATCCGGTTGCTCAACAAGTTGCTCAAAACGCAAACAGCCCCTGCGGCAGTACCTGTGGCGCTAGTGAATCTGCTCACAGCTGCACCCGCCGGGCAGGCTGAGAATATTTTTAGCGGCATCTTGCAGACTGCAAGCAGTCCGCTGCTGCTGCAAGCTGCGGCCCAAGCGCTGGCCCGCGTTCAGACAACAGAATCAGCCGCAGCGATCTATACCAATTGGAACACGCTGAGCCGCGAGACCCGGAGGCAGATCCTGCTTGCTGCGCCGAGGACGGAAGTGAGTCGCAATGCGCTCTATGCGGCCCTGCAGAAAGCACAGCTTGGTGTGGCGGAGATTCCCTTTGCCGTGGCCGCCACGCTCAGTCGCACGGGAGAGGCCGCAGAGCGCAGACGATTTGCCGAAATCCTCAAGACCGAGGCCAACACCGATCGCGCGGCGGTGCTCCGCGAATTTTCTGCGGTCGATGCACTGCACGGGGATCCGCATCGTGGTGGAGCGATCTTCAACGGGCAGTGCCAGACTTGTCACGCGGTGCTCGGGACAGGCGGCCGCGTAGGCCCCGATCTCTCGGGGGCCGGTCGCCAAAGTACGGCCGAACTGCTTAAGCATATTTTGGACCCGAGCCACACGATCGAGCCCGACTATCTGCAATATGAAATCGCAACTCGCGACGGCAAGGTGCTTACGGGTCTGATTGCCGACGAGAGCGATACGACCCTCGCACTCTGCGATGCGCAGGGGAAAATAACGCCGATTCAACGCAGCGAGCTGAGCGAAATGCGTGCGCTCGCCACCTCGCTGATGCCCGAGGGGGTCGAGACCAAAATCGACCCGCAGGCGATGGCCGACCTGATCGCCTTTCTCCGCAACCCGTCGCGCCAGTGGCTAACTGACGCAATAGCTGAATAGCCCAGTGGCTGAACCAGTGCCTGAAAACGAGTAGCTCACCTGCGCATCATCGGCCTCAGCGCCCTCAGGCCTGGTGCGCCTCGCGGAGTACTTCATTCATTGCAGCGAGCATTTGCGCCTCGACCTCCGGTTTGCACGCCAGGCGGTGCTTGTACATCATGGCCGCTCCGAAGGGGCTCGCCTCATAGCCCCCGCGATCGCCCATCCGGTAAGCCTCGGCAGTGGCCAGATAATTTTCACAGCCGTTGGTGTAACCGAGAATGAGCGTGTGCGCAAAGGGCGATTTTTCCTGTCCCTGCAACTGATAGGCGGCAAATGGCTCGTGCGCCATGCCAAGAATGCACAGGTCGTCGCCCAGGGCAAAGGCCTGCAGGGGCATTTTCAAAAATCGGGGCTTACCCGCTTCGGCAATCGCCAACAGTTCCCGATAGGGTCCATGGTGAGGCCGATCGGCAACCAGTTTTTTACATTTTTCCACCGATGGAGGGTCCTGCAGCGGCAGATCGATTTCACGATAGGCAAATCGCAGGCGTCCCTCGAGCGGTTGCGGTTCTTTCCGCAGTGCCCGCACGACCGCATAACCTAAGTCGCGTCCCGCACCCCGCGCTGAACCGATACCCGAAGCAAGCGGCGCTCCGTTGATGTCACCGCCGCAGCCCTGGATAAACATGGGAATGCCGCCAGTCTCTCCTTCCGGGGGCGTCTTACCTCCGTTCATCGCTTGGCGAATGCGCTCGGAGGCAAAACCCGGGTAGTCGGCCGAGATCTTGCGACTGGCCGAGTGCACGATCACCGGATGAGCCGCGTAGCTGTAGAGCACACCCACGGGTTTATCCCCGGCAATCGTTTTGAGATGAATCGCATCGACCCACAGCATCTGGTCACCGTCGGGGTTCGGTGCCATGGTCATGCCGTGCGGGACGGGCATGCGGCGGTTGACCGAAATTTGCGTCGGTTCGCGGCGGTAGCGGGCCGTGACCGGTTGCAGTCGGCTATCGGCCTCGGCGACCACGTCGGCAAACTGCGTGGGCAGCGTCTGGTGCCACGGCTTGTCTTTGGCTTTTTCCCACTGTTCGCTCCAGGGAATCGTCAGCGGCGAGTTATGGTTGTGACTGCAGTTGATCATGATCTGCTGCTTGGGGATGCCGGTCTTTTGATGAATCGCATCGACCAGCCGATCGTTGTACTCAAAGTCAAATCCCAACAGATCGTTCGAGACGATCGCAAGTTTGGTTTCGCCATCGGTGAGCACCAGGGCCCGGATAAAGAGCGGATCGTTTTGTCCGTCGCTTTTCTGCATCGGTCCGATCAGAAACGTGCCTTCGGCTGGGATGTCGGCCTCGGTTTCTGCTGCGCCAGCCGACCAGACCGGTTTCGATTTTTCTTGCTCGGCCGCTTGCGATCTGGCGAGCGTGATGGCAGCGGCACCGGCACCGGCGACGTGGGCAAAGGTGCGGCGATTGAGTTTGTTTTCTTCCATCGAGAACCTTTTTAAATTCTGGAGTTCAACGCGATTTTGATATTCATTATCTACAGCACATCACCCACAGTGTAACACCAACGGCCGATCGAGCACCAAGGGACGAGCGACGTTTTTGCACAATTGCCCGATTTAGATACAATGCGCACCGTATTACCTTTTGAAAAAATCTGTGTGGACGGTGAAGGCCACACGCATCGTTGTAAAATGAGAAGCATGCACGAATCCGCCCGAATGACTTTAATTCTGACTGGCATGCTCATCACTGCCTCGGCAGTCGCATCAGACCCGCTTCCCTCGTGGAATGAATCGGATGCAAAACAGGCCCTTGTGGCGTTTGTCGAACAGATCACCGACCCGTCCCAAAACACCTTCGTTCCCGAACCGGATCGCTTGGCCGTATTTGATAACGATGGGACGCTCTGGCCGGAATGCCCGATGCCATTCGAGCTTGCCTTCACAATGGACGAAGCAAAACGTCTTGCCGATGCACAACCTGAACTTGCACGCGAACCGGTGATTCAGGCTGCAATCAATCGCGATTTTGAAACATTATTCGCCGGCGAGAAACACGATGGTTTTTTAAAAGTGATGGCTTTGACCCACGCCGGCATATCATCCGACGAATTTAAACGCCGCGTGAACGCATGGTGGGAAACCGCAAAACACCCCGAATACAAAGAGCGATTTCGCGAGCTTGCCTACCAACCCATGCGGGAAGTGATTGCTTATTTACGATCCCATGGATTCAAGATTGCGATCGTATCGGGTGGCGGAATGGACTTCATGCGGGTCTTTGCGGAACCTTTGTATGGGGTCGAACCAGAGTGGGTGCTGGGTTCCAGTGCCGATGTAACGCTCGAGATGGAAGATGGAAAACCTGTTGTAAAAAAACAGTCGAGCGGGCTATCCATCAATGACCACGAAGGAAAAACCAAACGGATCTACAATCACCTGGGACGCCGACCGATTGCCGCTTTTGGCAATTCGGATGGTGACCAGTCGATGATGGAGTATACGACGATTGACAACCCTTACCCCAGCTTCGCTATGTATATCCACCACACCGACCCCCACCGCGAATATGCGTATGATTCTCGGCCTCCGTTCAGTGGGAAACTAACGACCGGCCTGGAAGCGGCGAAGCAACATGGTTGGTCGGTCGTGGACATGAAACGCGATTGGAACAAGGTATTCTCTAAACCGATCACGAAATAACTTGCGAAAAAGAGAATCTACGCCAAGTACTGCAAGAGTCGATCGCCCCTCTGGCGTTACGCTCCGCAGTATGACGCTCGCTGATGAAATGGCGGTTCTCGCCATGAACCGGTTGGCCGAGCAGGTCACCAGCCCGCTCGATGCGGAACGTTTTTCGGCCCTCTTTGCCGTGAGCGATCTGAAACAGGTGGCCGAACTCGATGGCGAGCCGGTCGGATTCGTGCTGGCCATCACTGGTGGCAAGCCGTTTGAAAACCATAACTATCGCTGGTTCACACGTTGGTTCACAGAACGCGCCGGGCACTTCATCTATATCGACCGGGTGATCGTCTCACCCGCCTGCCAGGGCCAAAGCGTCGGACGAACATTTTATGCGGCCGTGTTCGATGCGGCACGCCAAAGCGGAATCGCGCACGTGTGCGCGGAGATGGATCTTGAGCCACCCAACCATGGTTCGCTGCAGTTTCACCACAAGCTGGGATTCACCGAAATCGGCACGCGGGACGTGGAGAGCGGAAAACGGCTCTCGATGCAGATGTGTGAGGTGGGCACACAAAGCGAAACCGCATAACCACCGTTCCATGGGGCGCAGCTTTGCTGTGCCGGCTCTCAGGCTATGACGACAGGAAGATACATAGTACCCCGAGACGTGCGGGCCTGTTACATTAACAGTCGCGCAGGCCGCACCGCGGCTCTGCCGTAAACGAATCCTGACGCGTTGGCGGCCCGACACGGGGCGATGGGAGAGCTTGCTGTGAACAGACGCTGTGGCCTGAAACGATTGCTGCTCGCGACTTTTTTGCTGCTGCCGTGTATTGCCCTGGCGGATGAAGCGAGCCGGCACCAGATCCGCGACAATGCACCGGCCGCCGATTGGGATACGGGCCATCCGGTCGGCAACGGCAGGCTTGGAGCGACCGCCTTCGGGCGCTTCCCTCAAGAACGCATCCTATTGAACGAAGAGACGATCTGGGCCCGCGGACCGCAAGGCGTCATGGCCGACGACAGCTTCGAGCATCTCGAAAAAGTCCGCACGCTTGAGGCCGAAGGCAAATACGAAGCGGCCGATGCCCACTTCACCAAACACATTCAGGCCGAACACCGGCCCTATAGCTATCAACTGCTGGGCAACCTCTCGATCGAACACACCGAACACGCAAATAGCCCCGAGGCCGAAAATATCGATCGCGCGCTCGATCTGGCCACCGGCCTATCTACCACGCGCATCGAACTTCCCGAAAACACGATCACCCGCACCCTTTACGCAAGCGCACCGGACGATGTGCTTGTACTGCACCTGGTGGCAAGCAAGCCGAAGAGCCTCAACCTGCGGCTCTCGCTCGATCACCCGGGTAAAGTGAACGTGCAAACTCGCGGCGAGGACCTGCTGATTGACGGGGTCGCCCGCCGGAAAGTGAGTCAGAATGCGGATGGCACTCCGGATCCGGATGGCACGCATTTTTTAGGCCAAGTGCGGATTGCCGAGCACGATGGCACACTCACG
>JAYYJN010000332.1:0-3957 GCA_036146215.1 Planctomycetota bacterium | reverse complement strand
GCGTAAGTTTTTGCCTTTTTCTTCTCCGATTTGTTGCCCGACGAGTGTTTAGAGGGCTACAGAGTTTGAGAAGAGAATAGAGAAGGCTCGCTAGGATCCCCACCCCGGTAACAGCAAGACGAAAAGGAAGCCCACCTTGTCCATCGCACCGAGCACGTCCGATCCCCCACGCGAGCCCCATTTGCCACTCAAACAGATGGATAAAATGCCGTTCCGTTCCGATGAGGCGGGAATTTCGGATCCCCCGCGAGAGTCGTATACGAGCGATGAAATCAGTCAGCCTGCAGATTTCTGGAATCGATCGATCATGTTAACGGCCATCATCGCGCCGTTCATCGGTCTGATTGTTGGGATTTATTACAGTTGGACGGCCGGCTGGATGGGTTGGCCTTTTCTCCTGCTAATCATTGCTTGCTGGTGTGTTTCTGGGATGGGTGTCACGATCGGGTTTCACCGGCTGGGCACGCACGGTTCGTTTGAAACGTTTCGTCCCATTCGTGCCATTTGGATGATGATGGGAGCACTGAGTATCGAGGGATCACCATTGGTATGGTGTGCTGTTCATCGCAAGCATCATCAAAAGTCAGATCGGGTCGGTGATCCACATTCTCCGAACCTACACGGCTCAGGGTTCTGGAACGCAACTCGGGGATTTGTCTACGGTCATTGCGGTTGGCTGCTGACAACCTATTGGTCCAAACCCGATCTAAAACGCTATGTCCCGGATCTTCTAGAGGATAAGTTTCTCGTTTGGGTTGATAAATTTTATTACCTGTGGGTACTGGCCAGCCTCGGAATTCCGGCTCTGATTGGTGCTGCAATCACTCAGAGTTGGCATGGCGCCCTGCTCGGGTTCCTCTGGGGTGGACTGGTGCGAACATTTATGGGGCACCACATCACTTGGTCGATCAATTCAGTCTGCCACATGTTCGGCGACCGACCCTTTAAGTCGTCCGATTTATCGACCAACAATTTTCTTTGTGCCCTTTTGGGATTCGGCGAAGGTTGGCACAACAATCACCACGCGTTTCCGACGTCGGCACGTCATGGGCTGAGTTGGTGGCAGGTGGATGTGAGTTGGCTGACAATTTTACTGATGAAAAAGCTTGGGTTAGCCTGGAATGTCAAAGTGCCCAGCGAGTCCTCATTGGCCTCCAAGAAACGATCCTAGCAATAGCTTCTTCAGCTTCTTCGCCACCGGGATTTGGGCCAAGTCCGTACTTTTACGGCCCCAATAAGCTATACTGCAGCCTCATACATTGCCCGTTCGACTGCGGCCTGATCTAGCCTTATCGCGAGATGGTGCAGTTGATTCGCCGGTGATTACCCCGTGAGAGGATAAAGCGCATGAACGATCCGGGAATGAGCGAACCTACCGCACGGCAGGCGATTGAGTTTGAACATGCCAAACGGCTGGAAGCAAACATTGCCAGCGTTGTCCTCGGCCGTCCTCGCGCAATCCGGCTTACGCTTGTGGCCTTATTGGCAGGCGAGCATGTCTTGCTCGAAGATGTTCCGGGAGTGGGCAAAACACTGATCGGCAAAGCACTCGCTCGAAGCTTGAGCGGCAAATTTTGCCGCATCCAATTCACCCCGGATCTTTTGCCTGGCGATATCACGGGCACCACCATGTATCGGCAGGCAGACGGGGAATTTGAATTTCTTCCGGGCCCTGTTTTTGCCAATATTGTCCTGGCTGATGAAATTAATCGAACGACTCCCCGCACGCAGAGTGCGTTGCTCGAAGCGATGAGCGACTGTCAGGTTTCGATCGATAGCGAAACTCACCCGCTTCCAAGGCCCTTTATGGTGATCGCCACACAGAATCCCTTCGAGTTTGAAGGAACGTATCCGCTCCCCGAAAGTCAGCTAGACCGGTTTCTGCTAAGGATTTCTGTCGGTTATCCAAGCCGGGAGCAGGAACTTCAGGTCATCGAGGATCATCGGTTGGGAAATCCGCTTCAGGAGGTGAGCTCAGTCGTCGATGGCCAACAGTTGCTCGCTCTGCAGGCAGCGGTCAGGGAAGTTCAGGTTTCTGCCGTTCTTCGCGAGTATCTTCTCGATCTTGTGGAAGCAACTCGCAAAAGTGATGAGCTTTATGTGGGCGCCAGCACACGGGGCACGCTTTGTCTCTATCGAGCATCGCAAGCACTGGCTTTACTCGAGGGGAGAGCATATGTCGTGCCCGACGACATTCAAAATCTGGTGGTGCCGGTGCTTGCTCATCGGGTGATCACAAAGGGATATATGCACGGGGGCCACCGCAAGGAAACCGAAGACGTGCTGGCCCAGATTGCCTCAGAGGTTCCGGTGCCCGGTTAAGTTTGGTCCTCTACCCTTTTTTGTTAGTTGGGCGACAAGGATTTGGCTTATAAACGATGCGACGACGCAAAACTGTAATTTGTCGCGAAGGCTGGTACTATCTGCTGGTTCTCGCGTTCGTTGCTCTAAGTTCGGTCTTGCGCAACGTCAATATGCTGTTGGTCGTCTCGGCGATCATGCTTTTCGCTTTTCTCTTTTCATGGCGGATGGCAATCAGGGTAATTCGGGGGGTGTCATTGCATCGCAAGATTCCCCGCACGATCCAAAGCGGGGATATCCTTGACATTCAGCTGGAACTGAAAAGCGCAAAACCCCGCAGTCTATTCGCGCAGGCTGGCAGTCGCTGCCTGGAGATTGATGAAACGATTCGCCATCTTTTGCCGAAAAGCCGGTTGGCAAAAAAAACGGTCCAACTAATGTGCTGGTATTTACCGAGGGGGGGCAAGGAAACGCTGACTTACCGCGCTCGATTACTTCAACGGGGTCTTTATCGGATCGGTCCCACGCGGATCGCAACCGGATTCCCGCTGGGCCTGCTCCGGCATCTTCGGATTCTTGATCGGGGAGATCGAGTGGTGGTCTTACCACGCCCCGGTCGTTTATTACCCGCGTTCGGCCGAATGTTTGCACAACTTCAAATGGGCATGCGCGGCGATCCACTCCGGCAAGATCGCCAAACAGGAGACTTCCATGGATTGCGCGATTGGCGCGATGGGGACAGTCACCGCGTGATTCACTGGCGAAGTACTGCACGCCGTGGCATACCGCTGGTCCGAGAATTCGAGCACCAGCAACATGAAGAGTTGAATCTGCTGGTCGAACTGGGAAGCGCGCATGACTACGGAGAATGCACTCGTTTCGAGCAGGTTATCCAGTTCGCGGCAACGATTGCGAGCGAATTTTGTCGGCATCGCGATGGCACCCTCCGAATGGTCATTGTCGGTGCCGAGGTCACAAGTGGTGGTGGAGCAAACCACCCTCGACTGCTCGAAGAATTACTTACGTTATTGGCCACCGCCGACACACAACCGCAGGCGACAAAAGACAATATGACCGAGCAGGCCTTTGAGCGTGGCATCCAATTGCTCTGCCAGGCAGATCATTGCTGCCGACCGACCTTAATCCTCAGTCCCTACGCTCGGGAACCATCGCATGTCGCAGAAATCGCTGACTCCGCGACATAAACGCAAACGGCGATAGGCCCGATCCGCTGTATTGATACGAACAGCGATAGATTCGGGCATTTTTTTGATCCGGCGGAGTGAGGATAACAAGCATGGCAACCGAACGACTGCTCCAACTACTCACCGCATTGTTGACAGCGCTGGGTAGTCTGATGCTGGGAACCAGTTCGGGAAATGCAACCCTGCCACTACTAACGATTGCGGCAGCCACGATGAGCATTTATCTTACCGATCGCTTGAGATGGTTTTACCTGCACGGATCAGTGGCTAATTTAGCGGCCGTTTGTGCCGTCTTGATTTCGATCTACGATTTCTATGAACTCGAGCGCGATCGGCAATTGCTCGCGATTGCCTATTTACTGGTGTATTTGCAAATTGTCCTGCTTTTTCAAATAAAAACGCATCGGATTTATTGGCAGCTTCATCTGCTGAGTCTGTTGCAAGTGATTGT
>JAYYJN010000331.1:0-2518 GCA_036146215.1 Planctomycetota bacterium | reverse complement strand
CCAGAATGGCTTGATGTTTGGCGACAAAGTCACGACGCGCCTGCGGGGTTAGAGTTTTTTTTATCTGCTCCGCAATTCGAATGCGTTTTTCGACGGCACCAAGAACGACCGCATCGTCATTTGCAAGTAATCCTGCATAGGCCCATGGGAGAAGAAACTTTGTTTGCTCGCTGATTGGCACCGCGTGTTGCAATAATTCAATCGCTTCACGACCAAGGGCGGCCTTGCCACTTTGATTACGCCAACCGACTCGCAGCAGCAATGCATTGGTAAAACAGATATCCTCTGGCATTGCTTTGCTCAGGCGGGCGTCGAATTCCGCCACTGCTTGCCAGTCTTTATTGCGTGCCTCATTCCATGCCTCGGCAACCGCCAGATGTGGATCCTCGATTTCATTCATGATACGTTCACTGACCGGTCGTCGTTCGGCGATGGCAAGCATCGCCTCAATCTCCATCGCTACTCGGTTTTCCTTATCGTCCGCCTGAATCTGTTGCAGGCTTTTGGCACAATCTCTCAATGCACCGCGCATCAATTGCATCCGAGCCTCAGCTATTTTCCTAGATATCGGATCTTCGATCGAATTCACGATAGCATCGGCGCGTAATCTTTGCTGATTGGATTGCAGCACCTGCCCGAGATAACCCGGGTCGAGATCAAGCTGAGTTCTTAGGCTCTCTGTTTCTGAGATGACATCATATGCTGCCAAAGAATCTTCCAGGCGTTTTTTCTCACCAGGTCGCATTAGTCTCAGCGAATGCGTTGCCAAGAGATTACTGTCATCCGTATTTAAGGCTGCATCCTCACAGTAGCCGCGCAATTGCTCGGTGTTAAAGGTAAGCATCGCTGCAAGATCATGCACACCATGCACTCCATGTCGACGATAAAATGTGGATATTTTGCGACCATTTCTCACAAGCAACTTTTCCGGTTCGATCGGCGCTGTCGATGCGAGAAAAACTAGTGCATGATCAGCCGGCCGATAAAGACGCACGTGAGAAAAGACGTCTAACAAGGTCGCACCCAGTGATTTCAGCAATGCCGAATTCACAAAATTAATATCGATCCACTGCACAAATATACCTCCTTCGGTCAAGTGACTACGCACCTCTTCCATGAATTCGCGGGTGTAGAGATGTGAGGCGCCTGCAGTCCAAGGATGCGAAGGCTGAGAAACAATGCAATCATACTTCTTTGTTGTCAGGGCCAATCCACCCCGCGCATCATTACAAATGATCTCCACCCGCGAGTCACCGAGAAAATCATACTCTCGAAGTTTCGCAATCTGGCGATTGGCTTCCACGACCTTGGGCTCGAGTTCAAACACATCCACCTCATCGATTGACGGCGGAACTGCATTGACGGCCAACGCACCTCCTAAGCCAATAATCAACATTGACTTAGCCTGCGGCCGTGCCAAGACCGGGAGCAAACTCAGCATTTCTTCAGTGGCCATGCGAGCGATCGCACCCCGAGCAGGGATTGTCGCCTCGGGCAAACCATTCGTCCGAAGAAAAAATAAACCGTTGCCCTCACTCATATGCACGGTCGCTGACCGCCCTACCCCAGCATAGATCGGATCCCCCTCGTGATCTCGATGCACAAAGGGTGACATTCGTAAAATGCCATCGGGTTGCTGCGGAGGAAAGACAAAAACCAAAAGCACCCCCGTACAGATAAAACTTAGAAGACCAACGTTCCTTTTCGTTTGCAACAACACGAGGGTAGCTGCCAGCATTAGACAGATCGAAATACCAATGGCTGCGGTGGTTTCAAAGCCATAGAGCGGAAGCAGCAATAATCCGGTCAAGAGCGAACCTGTGATGGAACCGGCCGTGTTCCATGCATAGATACGCGCGGTGGCACTCGCAGCCAGATGGTAGGTCGTTGTGTGTAGTCGGACTGCAAAAGGAAATGTTGCACCGATAAATAGGGTAGATGGCAAGAGCACCACCATGCATAGACTAGCGTTGGTCCACAAACTGGCATTTTCACTGATTCCCAATGATCGCCCCCACTCGGCCAGCCACGCGATCTGATGAAAGACGACAAGTGAGGTCACCGCAATGCCGAGTTGACAAATCGCCAGTCCATCGGCAGCGCGTCGCCGGGTTTTTGCCCACCGCGAGGCAAATCCACTGCCGATCAAGATACCGAGCAAGAAACTGGAGAGCATGGTTGCGAATGCAAAAATGCTGCCCCCGAGGACATGAGATAGCAGTCGCGTCCAAATAATTTCCCAACCGAACGACACCGCACCCGAGAGCAAAATGATTGGCAAAACAAGTTGGCTCAGCAGCGGACGGACTGCATCGTCAAGCAACGGCACCGCTGCTGCTTCGCCGGATGCTAAAGGAGTCAAATTTTTTGTACGGTCGACTTCCGGCGGTTCCCTCTCATAATCGGGCAATAAACGCACCGCCACCACTGCCAACACAAACACGAGAAAGTTCACCACTACCCCCACAAGCATCGTGGCATACATACCCCGGGTCGGTAAAAGCAGGAACGCTGCGGT
>JAYYJN010000330.1:0-2820 GCA_036146215.1 Planctomycetota bacterium | reverse complement strand
GCGGAAGAAGCATTGGAAAATGCCTTAGAAAAAAACAGCTTGCAAACCGCAGCGGATCTGCTTCGCCGCTTCGCAGGGAAACAACCCTAAGGTAAATCGATTTCTTTGGGTCGCCAGAGAGCCACTAATCGACTCTCGGTTTGTGGGCTGAGTTGCCGCCATTGGTTGATTGACAACTCAATCTGTGCCAGGGCAGCGGTCGGCATAACAGTATCGCACCCGGTCAGTGCATTAAGCAGTTCGGAAATGCCCGGGTTGTGTCCGACCAATAGAATGCGTTGAAAACTTTCTTCGAGATAACGGGCTGTATCGATATAGGCTCTGGGGCTTGCCAGATAAAGCTCATCCTCCTCGACCAATGGTGTAAAGTCATCGATCGCTTCAGCCACTGCCTTAGCCGATTGCATTGCCCGCACCGCAGACGAACTCACAATCAAGTCGGGCGCAAGATTTTGCTCCGCGATCAATCGGCCCATGCGGGGTGCATCGCGAAGTCCGCGTTTATTTAACGGTCGTGCATGGTCGGTTTGTCCGGCGTCTTTCCAACTGGACTTGGCGTGGCGTAATAGCAGTATTGTTTTCATGAGACTTGCAGAATACTCACTTGCATGCCCTGGAGACAATCCACCTGATGCCCACCGCGACAATGTCTGCGCGTTGTGTTAGATTATCAAACCGAAATAATACCCCGGAGAGGGAATCACTGATTTAGCGAAAGAACGAGGTTTTTGATGAAGGTTGCCACGATAGAAACCAGTAAGGGTTTGATTCGCCTTGAGTTACATGCAGAACAAGCGCCCAAAACGGTTGCAAATTTTGAAAAACTGGCGGGCGATGGATTTTATAATGGTCTCTCTTTTCATCGGGTGATTCCGAATTTTATGATCCAAACCGGATGCCCGCAGGGCACCGGCACCGGCGGGCCAGGTTACCAATTTGAGGACGAATTTGACGAGTCTTTACGACACGATCGGGCTGGCATTCTTTCGATGGCCAATGCAGGTCCGAACACAAACGGCTCTCAATTTTTTATTACGCACGGGCCGACCCCACACCTTGACGGGAAGCATTCCGTGTTTGGCGTTGTGCTGGATGGCCAGGATGTGGTCGATGCGATTGAGCAGGGTGACACGATGGAAAAGGTTTCTGTTGTCGATGACGCTTGATTGTGACAACATCGTACTCCGCTTTCACTGAACGCCACACAGAACGCACAATCGAACGCCCCTTGTTGGGTTCAGAGTAGTTGTTACGATACTCGGGCTTGAGTCACGGTGTAGATGCAGAGGTGCGGCAGGGCCCCCTTAGCTCAATTGGCAGAGCAACTGACTCTTAATCAGTAGGTTCTAGGTTCGAGTCCTAGAGGGGGCACTTTCTTCTCTCATGCGACCCCACCCATTTTTTCCGCACAAGAAATTTCCCGGGGTTATCTGGATCATCTCGGTGCCCTTGCTGGTAATGGCTGGTAATGATTGACCAGCTATCCATGCCGTGAAACTACTTTGTTTCTGACTGCAATTTTATGCGTGCGTTGGAAGTATTGCGATGATTGACATGTGCCGCAATCGGCATTACTGATATCAATCACGAATGCGAATCAATCCAAGCAGTGTCAGGCCGGCGAGAAGCAAGAGTGCAGTTGACGGTTCGGGAACGCTTGTTGTCCCCGCTTCACTCGCCACCGTAACTGATTCAATTGAGTGATAACCATATTGAAGATTATCAATGTTCAGCACGGCGCCTCCCGATTTCGGAACATCATAACTCCCCAGAAGAGTCGATTGTCCGTTTTGATAACGATAAAGCGTTTGACTCGTGATGGTTGGGTCAAGGAAAAATTCTTGAGATCGAGAAAAGGGCGATCCAATATCCAGGACGGATCTCATTTTAATCGAATGGATGCGAATCGGCGCTAAAGCAAGACTGGAAAAGTCGAGAGTGATTGTTTGGGGTGCGACAGATCCGAGTGTCGAGGCATCGATCCCCAGGTTGCCCGATACGGTTGTAAAATCGAGAACCCCCAAATTGGTCGAAATATCGACAGAGATCTCGTCGGCTGCACCGATCGACGTGAAACGTCCAGCCGTTAGTCCGTCGAGCGTGTCGATGAGCTGAGCATCTCCACCACTAAAGTCAAACGTGTGGAGCTCTACAGCGGTGCTGTCACTCGTCGCAAGGCAGACTCCAAGAAAAAATAGCAGTGAGGCGGGTAACTGTCGCATCGATTTTCCAAACGGTTTAGTTGATGACTGGTACACAAGATCGATGAGTTGAAATGGTCGAACCGGTCCGCAGCAGGACAAAAAAAACGTGAACCGGAAAAATTTTTTGAGATTTGCAAAAACAAGGGGAAATCTGCACCGTCCGGTACGCCACTGCGATAATTGCTGGCAGCGGACAGGCGGCAGATTTTGACCATTTTTCAGCCGTTTTGACTCGAGATTGGCAATTTCCAGCGGCACCGCCTGCAAGAACGGTTTGAATCGCGTAAGCTGGAAGACTAGGAATTTTGCTCAACCGGAGTGGAAACATGCAGGCAGATATTCAGGCCAACATGCAAATGACAAGAATCAGCCGCACGCGGTTGCGGTCGCTATCGGGTTTCACGTTGGTGGAGTTACTCGTAGTGATCGCCATCATCGGCATTCTGGTTAGCCTGCTTCTTCCGGCACTTTCGTCGGTGCGGGAAGCTGCTCGGGGGGCGGCGTGCAAGAGCAATTTGAGGCAGATCGGCTTGGCAGTAAAAATGTATGAATCTGCCAATCGGTTTTATCCCCCGAGCTTTGAATTCGAGGATGATGCTGGGGGCATGACAACGAA
>JAYYJN010000329.1:0-4428 GCA_036146215.1 Planctomycetota bacterium | reverse complement strand
GGAATTCCAGTGTCGTCAAAGGTGGTTTGACTATCGGACTCAAGTTTTAGTTGGTGATCGAGAATGGTCCCTTCGCCCTGCCCCTTCAGGTTGAAGTAACTGTGGTTTGTCATGTTGACCGGGGTCTTCTGGTCGCTGGTTGCGGAATACTCAGCCGTTAAATCACCATCATTGGTGAGAAAGTAAGTGGCCGACGCCTCAACCTCGCCGGGATAATTTTCATCGCCGTCCGGGCTAGTGAGCGTGAATTTCACTCCGGCTCCATCTTCATTCTCAACCGGTTCACTATTCCAAACCTGCTTGTCCCAACCCACGTTTCCACCGTGCAGGTGATTGGGATCATTGTTGGTGGCAAGTTGGTATTTCTTTCCGTCTAATTCGAACTGCCCTTCATCAATCCGGTTGCAAACGCGGCCCACGGTGCAGCCCATGTAGGCGGGGTTCGGGCTGCCTTGTCCGTCACTATTGAGCCAACGCGCCAACGATTCGTAACCCAGCACGATGTCGTCCACCTTGCCGTCTCTATCGGGGACGTGTAGTTCAGTGATCGTGGCACCCCAATTCGTGAGCTTGCAAACAATACCTCTTTTGCTCTCAAGCGTGTAAAGAAATACCTTTTTACCGTCAGAAGTCCCCCAATCTTGTTGTTTCACAGTTGTTCTCTCATTCTTTTTGGTGGTTTCCCCGTAAAGACGATCAGACGGCACAAGCCAGCAACCGATGAGCAGGACAATCAAAGTCTGGATGAAAGAAGTTTTCAAAGGACCGCCTCCTAAGCATTGAAAATGTGGATGCCGACGCACGGTTATTTGTCTTATTGACCTGGCGTCTCGCCTAATCGCCCGACCAGTCTACCGTGATCGCGGCAGGAGGGATAGCCGTGGGGATGCGGCGGCGGGGGAAAATGTCACGCTTGATAGCCACGACTCTAGGGGACTTTTAATCCGAAGTCAGATCTGGCTGGTGGTCGATAGGATCTGCTCTATTTGCGAGATCTCTTCGTTCGTCAGTTGCCAATCGGCTGCGGCGTGGGTGCCCTGGATCTGCGCCCGATTTCGCACACCGACAATGGCTGCGGTTACTTCCGTGCGGTGCAGGGTCCAGGCGATGGCAAGTTCGCCCACTGAACGCGAACAATTTTTTGCAAGCGATTGCAACTGATCGACAATTTGTAAATTCTCATCCAATTGGGGAGAGGCAAATCGCGGATCACGGCTGCGGTGATCGCTCGATTCAAAAGCGGCTGCTCGTGCTCGGGTCATTGCGCCGCTTAGAAGTCCTTTGGCGAGTGGACTGTAGCAGACGATGCCCATATGCCGGGCGGCACAATAAGAGAAAAGTGCGTCCTCCGCCTCCCGCTGAAACATATTTTAGGGCGGTTGTAGTGAGGCCAACGGATGCATCTTCGCAAGTCGCTCCATCTGCGACACATCGAAATTGGAAACGCCGATCTCACGAACTTTTCCTTCTTTCTTGAGATCAATCATCGCTCCCCAACCCTCTTCAATTTGCGGGTCAGGCTCAGGCCAGTGCATCTGATAAAGATCAATAACGTCCACGCCAAGGCGTTTGAGGCTCTGCTCACATTCGGACTTCACGCTCTCTGCATCAAGAATTCCATGTACACTTCCATCCGAAAGAACTTTTCTTGAGCATTTGGTCGCGATCAGCACATTCTCGCGCGTGACCTGCTGAAGAACTTGGCCGACCAACCGCTCCGACGCGCCGTCGCCATAGACGGGCGCCGTATCGATCCAGTTGATTCCCAAATCCAAACCCGCCAGCAAACCGTCGATTGCCTCATTCGGATCCTGTGGACCCCAACCGAATTTCCAGTCGCCGCCGCCGATCGCCCAGGTGCCCAGGCCGATCGTTGTAAAGTAGAGTTCTGTGTTACCTAGTTGGCGACATTGCATAAAATGTTCGGCAGCGGGAGGCCTCTATGCCTGATCAAGTGAGCGATTTGAAAAGCGACCGTTT
Source organism: Planctomycetota bacterium (assembly GCA_036146215.1). Lineage (GTDB taxonomy): Bacteria > Planctomycetota > Planctomycetia > Pirellulales > UBA7805 > UBA7805. The sequence continues at coordinate 2,448 of JAYYJN010000329.1, read as the reverse complement.
CACGCGGTTCACATCAGGGCATCTCAGTTTTCCTATCGATGCCCGATTGCCTGTTGATGCGCGATGCTGACGTTGAGGATGAGAAACAACTCAAACCAAAAATGATCAGCGAAGTGACCCCAACGGGACTCGAACCCGTGTTGCCGGCGTGAAAGGCCGGAGTCCTAGACCGCTAGACGATGGGGCCGCCGCGGGCATTGCCACCCACGACTATTAGAGAAATTACGCGGCAAGCGTCAAGTGCCATTCGCTTTTCGAATTGAGGCAAACGGCAGATTATTTGAAACGATAGACGGAAAAACCAATTTGCGTGTGATCCTCCCGGGGTGATGGGATCGAGTCTTACCGGCATTATTCGAAATCCGCAAATCGCACCTTATGGCAGCCCACAATGACCCTGGGCTTTTCGCGAACATGCCACAGCAATGGCACTCAAACTAGACGGTTCAGGCAGAACCAGCAGCATCAGGTTCTTCGGAAGCTTTGGTGGGAGCGTCGACTGCAGTCCCATGCTGAATGGCATCATATACCTCGCGACGATGTACGGGGACTTCCTTGGGGGCTTCTACACCCAAGCGAACTTTGTCGCCACGAATTTCAACCACAACAATGGTTATGTCGTCGTTGATGACAATACTCTCGTTTTTTTTCCGCGATAACACTAACATTGCCGATTCCTTCGGTTAACTCCTCAAGGTGCAGTCCCATCAACAAGAATTAATATGAAACGAGTGTAACAAAAGTCCGTTAAGACTCGAACACGCCGCCTGCAACCCATCAACGCAGACGAATCGTTCATTTCACTCTACGCCGTCCGCGACCAGAGTCAAGCGAACGGCCTAAAAAGGCGCGTTTTTTGGCAAAAAATGGGTTAATTGGTGACGGTAAGGACGAAAAGTACGCTTTTCTAGGTACTTTATTTTTTAACATCTGGAGAAAAAGAACCGTCCGATTTGGCGTAAACCAATTTGTATCAACTGGTTAAGTGGAACGACATTGCCCGTGGGCGGGCCAAGGCCTGAGCGTCGTGTTTAAAGCAGCCACTACGGGGGGGACAAGTGGAGTGGCCGGTCGGTGCGTTATGAAAGGGTTCGAAATCTCGGCTGATGAAACGCGATGGTCATCGTTAAAGATCGTGGCCTCAAGCGATAATTTGGCTGTGTCGTCGATGCCGTTCGAGCAAGTTGTTCGCTGGCAAGCTAACGATTTTCTGTCCGCTTGCTGCAATGAACTGACCTGATTTTTTATCGCAGCGCGCCCAAAAAATAAAAAAATTCTGATCGCTCGCCTCCCACCGATCATCATGAACTGGTTCCCCGTTTGTGCTGCTTGCGGTCAAACGTGGAGCACCTATAATTTTCATGTCATGACAGCTGGGTCTTGGGGCCCCGGCTGTTGCGTTCTGCTAACTCCGCGCAAGACGAGGTCGCGATGAAGGACTGGTTTCGGGATGTATTCACTGCAGTGTTTACAGTCGCCCATGGGCTCTATGTCACGCTTCGTAGTTGGTTCCGAACTTACGACCCGGATCGTAAAGCGTTCACGCAGCATTTCGAATACCCCGAGCTTCCAGTTCCGGTGGCAGATCGTTACCGAGGCTTCCATCGTTTTGATTTGACCACGTGCATTGCATGCGATCAGTGTGCCAAAGCGTGCCCGGTCGATTGCATTTACATTGACAAAGAAAGGGTGGAAGGTGCAAAAGGTTTCAAAGTCACAGGATACGCGATTGATTACTCAAAGTGCATGTTTTGCGCCCTTTGCGTGGAACCGTGTCCGGTCGACTGTATCTTCATGGGAGCCACTCATGATTTAAGTTGTTACAGTCGTGATGGATGTATTGTCGACTTTTCGAGAATACCGGTGGACATCGCCTGGGGGCGGACGACACTTAACCCGACGGCAGTGGCGGATTCCAAGGTGATTGTGGAACCGGTGCACGGAGGGCCGAACAGCACCTGAGGTGCTGAGGGAATGTCGGAGTGAAAAGATGAACAAAGGTGAAAAATCGGTTGTGTCGAGGAGTGATAGATCGTGAGCAAATCCCCAGCACAGTTTGAACGAATGTTTACCGTCGAAGATGCGAATGCCACGTTGCCATTGGTTGGGGCGATCTGCCGAGATCTTTCCTCACTGTCGCATGAGGTCGTCGAGCGGAAGGAAAGACTTTCCGTACTGCTTGCGGGTCGTGATGAAAATCGCGACGACCTCTATCGTCAAGAACTTGTGCAAATTGAAGAGGAATTGAAACGGGACACGGCCCGCGTTGAGGAATATGTGCAAGAACTGCGGGACTTGGGTGTGGAACCGAAAGTTGGCACCGAGGGTCTGGTCGGTTTTCCGTCGATGATGGACGGCCGAGTGGTCTTTTTGAGTTGGAAATTGGACGAGACAGAGGTGCTTCACTGGCACGAGATTGAGGAAGATTTTTCAGGTAGGCAACCGTTG
>JAYYJN010000328.1:0-2611 GCA_036146215.1 Planctomycetota bacterium | reverse complement strand
GATAGACGGCCGATTGGTCCAGATTGTGGCGAATAATGAATCGGATCCGTCACCCGATGCAGAATCTCAGAGAAAAAAACAACTAGTTGGAAAATTAGTTGTGGATACAGAAAAAGACAAAGCGCACCAAACATTAATGATTCGTGCGTTTGATCAAGTTTATCTGAATGACAAGCGGATTGACATCAATTCAGACCAGTTCAATTTAAGCACATTTGAAAAAGAAGACCATGTGCACACGGATGTTGATAGCGACAAATCGACTGGTCGCCAAGTACAAATCATACACATAACGCGTCCGATCCAGGAAACTGGCACAATCATTGATATTCAGCCAAAGAAAAATGCGTTCGTGTTTTCGCCCGCACGTGATGACGAAAGCGTGAAAAGCTTCCTCGTTCGTGTTCCGGACAACGTGACGGTCGAGGTAAACGAAAAACAAATCGATGCAGGAAATGCACCAATCATCAATTTATTACAGCCAAAAGATTACGCAACCATTCGACATAACGTGTTCGTGAGTGAAAACAAACGACCACAAGGGCGCATTATTGCTCCGCAGACCTCGATCATCATCATCCGGAACATGGTCACAGATGGCACGATCCAAAACATTGACACCGCACAGCGGACGCTCGACATAAAGACCGCTCCAGGAAATATCATTTCAATTCCGCTCGATAAAAATTGCAATGTATTCCTTAATGGACGAAGTCAAGTAGGTGATCGTCGTTTCTCATTATCGGACCTGAGATATAACGATGCAGTATCCGTGCGACATGACACCCTGGCGACTCGAATTTCGGCAGAAAGAACCAGCAAATCCAAAGGAATTATTGAAAAGGTCATTCCGAGTGCAAGAAAAATCACGGTGTCATTAGAGGAAAAAGATGCACCTCGAATGACATTTTCGCTGCCTTCATCCGTTGTTCCTCTTTTCCATGGCAAGCCGATCGACTTAGAGGAACTGCAACCAACGGATCAAATTAAAATTACTTACGATGCCACTGATCCCGCAAATCCAATTATCAGTGAACTTGTTGCCCAACGCATACCCGATCGTAAAAGATGGGCGATGGTCATCGCGTTCGCCGACTATAACGATAAAACGCTCAGTCCCGTAACTCACCTTCAGAGGGATGCCGCACATGTGATGGAAACCTTTATTGATAGATATCGTGTCCCCCAAGACCAGACGCTATTGATCACAAATGCTGTGCGGGCAGAATTGAAATCGAAGGTTGCCAACTTTTTGCGCCGATTACGCAGTGACAGCGAGTTAATTGTTTATTACGGGGGGCACGCGTACGTTGGCACCAATGGACAACCGCAATTAGCAACCAAATCATTTCGACTTCTCAATGCGGACGATTCAGGCCTCCCTCTGATGTGGCTTATCACCGAGATTGAAAATAGTGCCGCGAAAGAAAAAGTACTTTTTCTTGACACGTGCCATGAAGGAAGCGGAAATGATCTCAAAGACCAGCCATCCACTGAAGAAATGGTAATGATTCTAGAATCAGACCGAACAAACCCTGCACTGCGAAGCCTTGATGTAATTGCCAGTTGCCGATCTGGTGAACGTGGCCAGCGAACCATTGCGGGGGGACTTTTTCCTGCCGCGATATCTAATGCCTATCGAGGCGATGCTGACAAAAGCAAGGATCAACAAATTACATTAGACGAGGCCAACGTTTTTATCCGCGACCTAGTCTCGAAAGAGTCGAAAGGCAGTCAAAACACTGCATTGATAAAACCGGGCAAGATTCGTCCCCCCCGTCTAAGTGCTGCCGTTATCGAGACCATGCAATCACTGGCAAAAAAACTTAAACAGACTCGTGTGAGTTCTGATCAGTTTGCGAATGAAATAAATAGCTTGCGTGCTGCGGGTGGTGGTGAGCCGGAACCCATAATTTTAATGGGGCTTGCGGCGATGAGGGTGCAACGCTGGAACGCAGCCAGGAAACTATTCCAGGATGTTCCAGACCAAATGATCGCGCAGCAAGGAATCATATGGTCTTATTTTCAACAGCGAGACTACAGAGACGCGATTAACACGCTTATTACCTTAATTGAATCAGCGGGCAGAGAGATCACAGAAAACAAAAATGTCGTCGAGGCATCGCGGGTCTTGGAATGGGCAGGGAGGTTACGAGAATATGCCGGCGCTGCCACCGCAGAGAAAGACCGAATAACAGATATCAATGCAGAAAAGATTGACGATGCAGCAAGAGCTGCAGGTGACCAGGCGAATCGTTTTTATAACAATGGAAGACGGTACGTCGCCGACAAAGTCGAGGATTTTGATGACGCAATCAGCGATGCCAGTGTAAAGTCTGCAAAGATTAATATTCGTAATAAAAAAATCAAACTTAGCAATTACGCTTCGTTCAATCTTCCGCTCGCGATATCTCAAACGCTCCGCATGACAGAGAGCATTAATAAAAACTGATGAATGCTCATGTTATCGATTCAGCAAAAACTGTTCTAATTCTGCTCGATCGATCATTCCATCTTGGTCGCGATCCGCTTGTTCTACAAGGCGCTTTGCACGATTTGGCAGTTCGTCCTTACTAAGCTTGCCGTCATCATTGGCGTCAAATTGATAGAG
>JAYYJN010000327.1:0-6567 GCA_036146215.1 Planctomycetota bacterium | reverse complement strand
GGCATAATCTCAGCATAATAGTGCGTGGCCCCATTGGCATGATGCGTGTGGCCGATCGGAATCATACGACCGCCGTGTGATGATTTTACTGCGGCATGACTATGGTGATGGTCATGCGGATGATCATGATCGTGATCATGGTGGTGTTGGTGGTCGCTTCCATCGACGCCGTCGCCGTCGTGTTGATGCCCCGCCGCTGCGGTTGCTTGCCCCGGTTCCTGAATTGAGGATGGCGGCTTGCATCCATTCAATAGCAAGCCTGCCATCATGAGGCTCATCGAACCACATTGTTGCAAGAATCTCATAAAGATGCACCTTATTTTCGGTGTGCCGGTTCATGGACGGGGACCGGGACGGCTGCCAGAATCTCTTCCACAATCTGGGGAGCTGCGTCAAATTCGCCGCTCAGGCGAACCTCCAAAACTGGTCCAGCGACACCTTGAATGTCGTCGGGGGTCACGAAATCTCGGCCGCAAAGATGGGCTCGCGCTTGCGCGACACGTTGCCAGGTGATCAGGCCACGCGGACTGAGCCCAAGAGTGATCGCCCGGTGTTCGCGAGTCGCGCGGCCCAGGTCAACGAGATAGGCTCGAACGTGTTCGGTGAGTGCAACCTTTGATACGTGTTCTTGAAGCTCATACAATTGGTTGGGCGAGATGACGGTAGGGTTCTCCGGCTCAGCACCATCGGCCGCACCGATATTTGCTGCGAGCATGTCAATCTCATTGTCTCGGTTCGGGTATCCGATCCGCAGTTTCATCGCGAATCGATCGAGTTGAGCCTCAGGAAGCGGAAAGGCTCCGTGACTTTCCACCGGGTTCTGCGTTGCAATGACCAGGAATGTTTTGCTTAGACGATAGGACTGGCTATCGATGGTCACCTGTCGCTCGGCCATCGCCTCAAAAAGCGCACTTTGCGTGCGGGGAGTGGCACGATTGATCTCATCCGCTAACAAGACGTCAGAGAATACGGGTCCACGATGAAATTCAAACTCCCGGGTCTTCTGATCGAACATATTGAATCCCGTAATATCGGTCGGCAGAAGATCAGGGGTGCACTGTACGCGGGCAAATTGTCCACCGACCGCGTGGGCCACGGCCTTTGCCAAGGTGGTCTTGCCCAACCCGGGTAAGTCATCGAACAGTAAATGTCCGCGTGCAAGCAGGCATGCCAACACCATCTCGATGATTTCGTCTTTTCCGATAAGTGCTTGATTCAGCGCACTGCGGAGAGCGTCGATGGTGGACTGATGCTGACAGGTTGCATCATGCATCTGTTTGTCGTCGGAAGCCTGCTCGATTTGTGTTTTTTCTATAGTCATGGCAACCTGCTAATATCCTCTTTTTTTATGTTCTCGCTTAAACGCCGTCGCAATCGACGCGGATTGGCCGCAATGGCAGCAACCGTGCAAGCGTGTGAAATTTCATAGTGATCTTCAGGTCTTACGTTCAAGTTCGAATAAAGTAGTCGCTCCGACCAGAGAAAGAAACGCTGCAGCGAATGCCGAGTTTCCGAATCCTGGTCATGCAGAAGCGGCCGATACCACGAGCTTATCGTCCGTGTTACCGGTCGTCGATATCCGACCAACCGGGCCTGCCAAGCAAGCAAGCGAAGCGTCCAGCGGATCCGCGCCTCAGCCGATTGCATGCCCATAATGCGACAGACAACATTGCCCAGAAACGCTAGCCATGCGCTTCGGGTTTTGAACAGGATCACGAGGCCGGTGACCGCGAGGAGTATTAGCATGCTGTGTCGCCGGCATTGTTCCAGGATAGCCGCTGCCGTGGCTATCGCCCATTGTGCAAAATTCAGCCGCTCCGCCGGTGGTTCATAGCCGGGAGTTGGCTCAATCGCGATCCATGTGCCATCGCCCACATATACCTCTGTCCAGACATGCACATCCTCTGGCAGCACTTTGGTTTGTCCAGCCCGATGATCGAATCGGTCAGGATGTGCGTAGAATCCCGTCACTAAGCGTGTCGGATAGTCAAGTGAACGCAGCAGCATCGCCGCAGTTGTAGCAAACATGTAATCCGGTCCGCGTCGAACGGTCAAGAAATGCGAGACCACGTCATCGCAATCTGATTTAGCAGTCGCGTCGGGATCGAGCTGGAAATCCTTCCTCAATCGATTGACCACCGCTTCCACTTGCTGCCAGCCCCGCGGCACGTTAGCGGTCCACTGAAGCGCTGTTTTCAAAGCAACTTCACTTTTGCCCATACATTCAGTGCAAAGGCGAATCATCTCAGCAGGTGATGCCTTGCCAGAGGTGATCGCCTGAACCGGATGACTCAATTTCGGAAAACTTGCTGTAAAATCAGCGTCTCGCAGTGGCTGTAAATTCAATGCTTGCGATCGCAAGTGGATTACCGTGAGCTGTGGAATGTGATCTCGCTCCGGCATAAAAAGCACCGAGTCATCAGTCCAGCCAAAAAAATCAGGGCGATTCACTTTGTGGATGTGCACGGCCGTTAATTGAGGAGGCGATGGGATGCGGTCGGTTTTCAAATTAATGATTTTGATCGCATTCGGCTGCAAGCCTCGGGCTAAGGCATCGGCCGTGCACGTCATCCAGTAGAGCCAAGATTCTCCATCGCGCTCCACCAACTGAAGCGTGGGCTGTTTTTCGGTCAACTCAGATTGTGCCCATTCCAACCCATTGAATGTATTGAATCGCTCTAACGCCAGATGCAATGGTGTGTGTCCGACGACATATAACATGGCATCTGCATCGCGGTCATCCAGGGTCTTCCGTTTCCGCTCTACTTGTCGCCGCAGCGTGGAGAACTCGCGACCGCTCCTTTTCGATTTCGCCATCTTCTGTTCAACGATCTTGACTTCATCTGATTCAAGTGCAACGCTCTTTTTCAACTTTTTGATTTTGATAGGCTCTCCGTAGACTTCAGTGACCATGTCATAGAGCGACGGCATCTCCGAATCCAAAAACAGTTCGCTGTCGACCGGGCCGAAGGTCATTGCCTCGTCACGAGCTGCAACCAACGCATCACCGTCACCGATTCCGGCACTAGCCATATCATCGGTCCAGGGCGTACCTCCTGAGGATGGCATGAATCCACGAATCACATAGGTCGATGCAGATGTAGATCCCAGGGCAAGAACAATCAATGCAGCGAGCCCTGCCCCGACACCCAGAATAGTCGATCGAAGTGGTAAACATCGGTCGATCGAACCGGCGATCACCGGCTGCTGCACCCGTTCCCAGTAACGTGCCATCATCCACCATAGCATCATAACGCCGAATAGACCCGCAACGATGTAAACTGCAGTAGACGTTCCGATTGCAACGGCAAATAAGACGATGAAAGCTGCAAGCAAGCAGGCGATCTGCTGGGCACGGTGATGATGGCTGAACGCACCGAGCATCAGGGCGACATTTTGAAAGGTCACAAGCATCGTGATGACTGCCAGGTCACCAACGCCGAAACGGCGCTGGATCAGTTCGATGCTTAAGGGCAATACAGTCCAAATTGCAAGCACTAGCGGAAAGTAGCGATCAATGTGTCTGCCGAAATACGTGCGAAGGACAAACCAGATAATCCACGGTGCCGTAATAAAACAGATGGATGTGGTTAGCATCCAACTTATTGACGGGCAGGAAGGAACTCGGGCGACCGTCAGACAAAGGACCGCCATTGAAACCAACAGGAGTGTTCCCGGTTCTTTATTGGGCCCAGTCGTCATGGCATTGCCGCTCCCACTGCTTTTGAAACTGCCGTGAGGGTTCACCGGCGAGAACAAGGTCGATCCACGGCCTTGGAGCCATCCCACGGCGCCTACTCGCAGCATGCTTCGCCGGCCGATGTGCATTTTCCTCCAGGACAACTGCCCGAACACTCGACTTGTTTCGTGCCCCCGCTTCGCTGTGGCCAAGCTCGTGCCAACGGGCGGCGGATGTTACGAGAATCGTCTGCTGATTCGACCGAGCTGGAATTCGCAGCGCGGATGCGTCCGTTCGTGCTGCAGGCCCCCTGTACGCTGCCAAGCGGTCGAATAAGCGATGCAAGCTGGCGGTTCCCGAAGCAATCACATATTGATCTTTGCCTAATTGGCATATTAGTTGGCAGGCATGATTGTGAAATTCGCGACACAGGCTGGCGACCACCCGTAATCCCCAGTCGAGGCCGTGTTCATTGCCAGCGAAGGCATACGGGTCAAGTAGGATAGTGAAGCCCATCTGCGATGCAGTTTGTCGTTCACAAACGATCAGCGCATCTCGACGTGCCGTGTGAACCCAGTGAATACGGCGCAACGAATCACCCCGAATGTAGGGGCGGGCGGCGATGATATCTCCATCATGACCGGGGCGATCAACGTAGCGACCGGTTGTGGCGAGTCGATCTCCGGATTGCATCGGCAGCGATCGAAGATCGGTGGTGCGCGGCCACACGATCAATTGCTTGGAAACCGTAATGGCTCGTCTTACATTCCAGAGACCGAATGGGAAACCGGTTACCAGCAGTGGTTGCTCGAGGGGATAAATCCCACGCCGCGGTGGCTCAAAACTGAATTCAAAGCGACTATTTGACCAACCGGTCACCTGCGCAAGCGCCGTCGTCGCCGATCGCTGCGGATTTCCTGGGTGGGAAGCAGTGGAAAAAAAGCCGCGTTCGATAAGCAGTCCCCACACTGGCCATGGCCACCGGTTGGTGACAGTGAGCACCACCGTTACCTCGTCAAGCTCATGGCAGCGGCGTCGATCAAAATGAATTGCTGCACGCAATCCGCGCATCGCCAACCATGGCCAAGCCATTCCGAGTAGTGTGACACCAAAAATAATTCCGCAAACCACCCAGCCCTGTGGCGCGACGATTGCTCCGGTTAAACCAGCCGTGACACCAGCGATCACAAACCAAGCGAGCGGTGTGCGCAGCGGAGAAAAGACACGGTTAGTTCTGGGCAAAAAGTCGTGGGTGGAGATTGAGGAAAGCCACGCACGGATGGGCGATTTCTTCAAAATCTGGTTTCCCTCTTGTTTAATACGGACTCCAGGTCGAGTGAGAGAAGGTCGGCAGACGTCGGAAAGCCTCTGCTGGAAACCGGACGTGATTGGTCAAAAACCACATAGCTGGGACAGATGGTTGCGCCATAGCGAATTGCTGTTTGATGATTTGCGTTAAAGTCGACCCTCACGATCTTGGCTTGACCTTCAAACTGTTGGGCGAGTTGGATGATTTGAGGTTTCATCTGATCGCAACGATGGCAAGCAAAATCAACACCGAATTCGACCAACACGGGCTGACTACTCTGTCGAATGAGCGTTTCAAGTTCCGCGCCGGAAATTACCGGCACGGCCACGGAGTTTGCGTTAATCTTGCGGTGTTCTATCTTGTTTGAGCTTGCGGTATTTGCCGTGACATCAGATTCAATAGACGGGGCTTTATCGCATCCAGATATTGCGATGCTTACCAGCATGAACCAGCCAGTAAACCGCGTGATGTGTTTGGTATTCATAGGGCGACTCAAGAGGTGATATGAAGCGCCGCGTCGCCAATATTACGACAGCGGGACAAGTAAAAATCGTGGTGCTTTATCCGCTGCACGCTGTAAGAAACCTTATTATCAGGCCGAATTTTATTTATGTCAACTATTTGAGTCTGTTAGTTGCAAGCTTGTTTAAATCTGCAACTAATTTGCTTTGTCTTAAGTGGTGCACGCGTGCGGTGGCAGCCAATTGCTGTTTTGGTGTTGAGTGGCAAGGAGGCATTGAGATCGAAGTGAGGCCGCTCTGTTGATCGTTCCTTAAGCTTATCGCGCGTTGCCGAGCGTGATCGATTAAGCCAGAGAAGAGCAGGGCATATTACGCGTCTGCTTATGCCTTTGCTACCTCAGCGTTGCTCGCACACGGTTGCTCGCCGCGGCAGCACAGGCAGGCAAAGCGGTGATTCAGCAAATGGGCAACGACCAACAGTAAGCCGCCAATCGGCGTGATCCACGGCGCAATCATGGCAGCACCCAGGAACGTTGATTGCTCGGTAGTTTCACACGCTGTGTGGCAGGAAGCGCAGTTGGCACAGCCCAAGCCAAACGGTTCCAAAACAAACGCCGCCGACATCAGCAATGCCAGGCCTGCGAAACCCCAGAGCACTGGGGAGACTCGGCGATGTTTACGCCATCCCGGAATAAAAGCCCCGAGAGCAAGCACGATGCAAATTGCCGCCATCCATTTGTGAAATCCCTCCTCTGCCATCCATGAAAGTCCGAGTGCCGGCAAGTAGGCGATCACCAGAGGCATCGCCGCACAATGAACCGCGCACGCAAGCGAGGCTGTGACTCCCGCAAAGTCACGCCAGGATACCACAAGTTTTTTTGCGTCGGCATGAAACTCATTTGGCAGAGCAAACATAGCGCCGGGGGATTTGATGGAAAACTTCATGCTTCCTGAACCTTATGATCGATATTTGTCGGGTGAGCAAGTCGCGATCGCGATTGTTTTATCGAATTGTTTCGTGTCTGGGTAGAGGTGCCAAGCGTTGCTTCTAATTTCTAAAAAAGAAACCTGCGACCCCAATTGGGTCGCAGGTTTCATGCGACAAAAATCACGCTTTA
>JAYYJN010000326.1:0-3986 GCA_036146215.1 Planctomycetota bacterium | reverse complement strand
CGCGACCCGTAAAGCTGACCGCGCGTGAAAGGACATCGACCAACTGCTCCCGTCGCGCCAAATCTTCTTCCTCGCCAAGCAATTGAGAGAGAAATAGCATCGAAAACCCGTGCCCGTAGGTGTAACGATCGTCTCGATTTGGATCGCCGATCAAACCATTGGGGTTGCTCTGACCGACCAAATAGTCAACCGCCATTCGGATATTGCGGGCATAGGGGCCTTGCGTGGTGGTCGATCCCTCGGCCAGCAGTGCCATCCCGGCCAGAGCCGTCATTGCGGTGGGATAGCGACCTTCGCGAGCTTCCCAGTGACCAATCCGCGACTGGGTCGAGGCGAGCCAACGCAGACCTCGCTCGACCGCATCCTCCGCACCGCCGGAATCCGCCCCGGCCGAGGCATTCGCAACTGCCAGGCACATCAGAGGCACACCGGCAAAAGACAAAACGATTGCGTGCATGGATCGGTTAGCGGTCATTCGTTTTTCCCATCCGTTGTTTCTTTGTTCTGTTGCTTCAGATGGGGCAGGGCGGGACCCTCAGCCTGCTTTGCCTTCTGATTCAACTGCTGCGCTCGATCACGTTTTTCTTTTTCGCGCGCGACCTCGCGTGCCATTTCCTTCGCCACCTGCTTGGCGTCCTCCAGCGAATCCAACACGCTGCGGGCAGTCGACTCGATCCACGATTGCTTCTGGTGGACAAGCTGTGCCGGTCCCGATGTCGCATCCTTAGCAAGCGCCTCCTCGGTGACATGAATCGCAAAGTTCGAAGCGGGATTCTTAAATAGAATATCCACAGTCTCGGTGTCTTTATTACCCTGAACCAGATAATAATATTCGCGGTGCGGCAGTTTGACCTTCGGCACGACTTCGCGGCCTGTCCGCTTATCGAGGAGTGCCATCTCCACAAAACTGATGGAACGGTTTCCCGGTGGACGGCGCGTGACGCGACGGGCAAGGATCAGCAGTGGCAGACCGCGGGGTTGCGTCAGTGACAAACCCCATTGCTCGACGTCCACCGGTCGCGACCAACGCAAATCCCCCGTCTGGCGGTCAATCGCCCGGATCTGTCCGCTAAAGAAGATATTCCCTAATCCCTGCGGCATGGCTTGGTACTTCGTTCGATCCTTGTTGTACGGTGCCCCCTGATTTGTGATCAGGAAATAACTGTCATCGCTGGCAATAACATAGATACCGCGAACATTCACGTCTGATTTCAGCTGGTGCTTTACCTGTATTTTTCCGCTACCACGATCGATGATGACAAAACTCCCGCTCTTCGGTTCAAATACCGCAACTGCTTGCTGATCGACCAGTGACGCCTTAGCGCTGGGAGAGACCGAATAAACCCAGAGATCGGTCTCTGTCCAAGGGTCATAAAGCGCTAATTCCCAACCGTGCGCATCACGCGGCGGATTTGGTATTTTACGCCAGCAAAGTAACTGCGCTCCGGCAGTCGTCCATCGCTGATCTGCATCCGGAACGATCCGCGTCCCCTCGCGGCGACCATCAATCGGCGAGAAGACCTCCACTTCATTGGATTTCGGCGGCAACACCACAACATGTTCCGCGTCGCCGAAAATCTCGGACAAGGGATGCATTCCTTTCTGCACCCAGTTTTCTTTTCCTGTAATCGGGTCGACCGAAACGAGTTCCCGATTTCGCATAAACGTCACACCGCCTTCAGTGATCGGCCCCAGTCGCGAGATCTGGTTAGTGACCTGTGATTGGTTGGGGGTGCCATCCGACCAGCGTGGTTTGGTGCGGGCTCGCCGCAACGCATGGGACCACTCGTTCCGCAGTGCCGGATCGGTAGGTAGCACGTCAACTCGCCAGAGAATCGGCGACTCTGCGTCTGCCGCCGTTCTGCGCTGCCTGCCAGTGGCGGCCAGGCGTGCCCGTAACATGTCAATCGCCAACACCTCCCCGCCGACGGCCAACACGAGTAAGTCACCCTCGATCCGCGCGCAATTAAGGGAGGGATAGAACGGCGAAGGTCGTGAATTGCTCGCCCCCGCGCGTGCTAAGGACACACTCCATCGCTCACGACCGTATTGATCCAACTCGAAAACGCGCATTTGAGGTCGCTGCTCGACCCAAAGTTGAGGCGATTGCGGGGACGACGCGCTGGCCGGAAAAAATCGAACCGGGAGAGGCAATTGATACCCAGACTTACTCTTTCGACTCTTTTCCTGCTTTTTGACAAGCGCCTTTCCTCGGGGCCATGCTGAAGGCATTTGCGCACGGCGACTTTCAGGCGACAGGCTTTCGACAACCTGCAACGCGTTTTTGTTATTCCAACACACACCCTCCGGCCAACGACTTTGCAGCGCCAGGCCACATTGGGCCGCTTCCCGGTGAAGGCCTAATTGGTCATAGCGGTAGGCCGCTTCGGCCGTTGCCCATCGCGCCAAATCATCTCCCCCCGACTCTCGCATTTGCTTCAAGCCCTGCATCACCTGCAGCGAGGGGACATCTGCCGGCGTAGCGGAAACCCACCGACGCCGCACACGCTAAACAGCCGGATCAGCGGAAAAAAAGAACAGGAAATCTTGAAAATCGTCTTCTGATTCAACCGACTTCACCGATTGCAGCGTCGCCTCACGCGAAGCGATCGCAGCCTCCCACTTTTCCTGACCGCTGGGTGAAAGTCTTGGTCGCAGACTGTCAAGACTACTGCGTATGAGGTGACTCAATCGCGAACTCCATCCCATTTCCAATGGCAGCAGCGGATCTTCGACATCGACAATATTCAACAGCTTCAGATATGCCTCCAGGGCGAGATCCCACTTTTCCGCACGCTGCTGACCGGCGGCGAGAACGCGTAGGAATTCAATGCGATCGATCGGCGAATCAATCAATGATTCGATTTCCGGTATCGTTTCCGCGTTTGCGACGAAATCATCTTTCAGTCCTTCGAGCAATCCCTCCCGCAACAAACCTCGTGCGTAAACGGCCGTTGCAAACGCTTCGCCATATTTTGCCGCATCCCTCTCCTGATTTAGAAATCTTTCCGCTTGGCGAGAAAAGGCCACTGTGGATCGCCGAAACAACTGGACGGCATCCACCGCGTCTCCCCGATCAAACAGGATCTCACCCTGTCGGAGCAACGCTTCGGGATCGGCTGAATTTGCCTCAAGCGCCGCTGCGATTTGTGCCTCGATGGAGCGATGCTGATAAAAACATTGCAGTCGATCACTATTCTGAGAAAGGACGCAGTCTCGATGGCAGATCAGGTTGCCCGGAGCTTGCTCTCCGCGCATCGCGGTGAAATCTTCAATTTCCAGCGTATCAAGGTTGACCGTGAGTACCGCTCCACCACTGGGAAGTCGCACCGGCAGGTAATAGCGTCCCTCTGCCGAATAACCACGACCACTCGGCACTGCTCCGGTGGTCAGCAGCGGAAACTTGTCGACGTTTCCGGCAAACCACATCTCATCACCCACTTTCTTGCCCGTATCGAGCGACAGGGCGGTCATACCATCGGGGCCAACGAGAAATGCCTTACGATCGTGAATGCATGCCACGTAAACGTCTTTACCTCGCTTCCGTTGCCAGAGCGGCTTGCCTTCTTCGAGGCTCACACAATGCAACTGATCCGATTCGGTGGGAGTAATCAGCACCTTGTCATCGGCAATCATTGCGCACGCGTCTGCCCAGATTTGCTCTAACCGGGGCGCAGCGGCCAGCATCTGATTTTGCCACGCCGGATTTCTTCGCATCCCATTGCCGCTGTGTTCTTCGCCGTAGGTATAACCCCAACGCAAATGTCTGGAGGTTAAATCCACCCCCACCAGCGCACCGACCCCGGTCGGACAGACGAGCACCCCATTGGCATAGGAGGGGCTGATTCCACCAATCCTGCGACGGCGCTCAAATTCCGATGATTGTCCGACGACGGCGAGTTGTTGTCGCCAGATTTTTTCGCCGGTCGCCGCGTCGAGAGCCAGTAGACAAACTTCGTCTTCGATTTCCGCGATTTGGTAGAGCA
>JAYYJN010000325.1:0-10561 GCA_036146215.1 Planctomycetota bacterium | reverse complement strand
TTATGCCTAATGCACAGGAATTTAGTGAACTGATCCGAACCGGTAATCTTGATTTTGCACTGCTAAAACCGATTGATACGCAATTTCTTATCTCATTACAGAAGGTGAATTGGTCAGGTCTTGGAAATACCGGTTTTGCTTTCTTGCTTCTGTCTTTTTCTCTCTGGCATTTATGCCACCACCAAACTGGGTTTTCCCTGCATCCGATGCAGTTATTACTCTATCCGCTGTATGTGCTCTGTGGAATCATTATTCTCTACAGTCTCATGATTGCACTCTCGGCAACCAGTATCTGGTTGGGGCGAAATCAGTCTCTCTATAACTTCTGGTTTTACATCACTAACTTTTCCAGGTATCCCATGGAAATTTACAGTGGACCTGCAGGTGATCCGCGTCGTTGGATCGGCGAAAGTCTAAGAACCTTTTTCTCTTATGCAATCCCTGTTCTCCTTGCGGTGAACATGCCGGCCCGGATCTTGGCGAAACCGATGAGCCCTGATAACACGGCACTTGCCGCGTATACGGTGTTCGGGACAATTCTGAGTTTCCTTCTAAGCCGGATGGTTTTTTACCGCGCTCTCCGCGGATATCGTAGCGCGAGCAGTTAGCCGCAGGCGGGTATTGCAGGCGACGCTCGATTGGGGCACCATAGAGCCACAGTCCAATAAATTAATCGGTGTTTTTATGAAACTTGCCTTTAGCAGCAACGCGTATATGCACTTCTCGATTGAGGAGACCATTGCGCAAATTGCAGCTGCCGGATACAAGGGCATTGAAATTTTAGCCGATGTGCCTCACGCCTGGCCCGCCGGGTTACTTGAAGAGCGCAAAGAATCCATTCGACAAACGCTCGATGCCCATCAGTTGACCATTTCGAATATAAACGCATTTATGATGAATGCAGTGGCGGACCCACGGCAGCCATACTGGCATCCCGGATGGACCGATCCTGACCCCCATTACCGGGCCATTCGCAGAGAACACACCAAACGCGCATTGCAACTTGCGGCGGATCTTGCCGCGCCCTGCATTACGACCGAACCGGGAGGGCTCCTTGCAGAGGGGCAGAGTTGGAAAGCCGGCGCCGATATTTTCTACGAGGAATTAATGCCTTGTGTTGAAGTTGCCGAAAACGTTGGCGTTGATTTATTAATCGAACCGGAACCGGAATTATTGATTGAAAAATTCGGTCAATATCTGGAATTTGTCGATCGAATCGACTCGTCAAGAATCGGTCTCAACTTCGACATTGGCCATGCATTCTGCGTCGGCGAAGATCCACAAAACTGGGTCGCTGAAATGCAATCGCATACCAGGCATTACCACTTTGAGGACATCGCAGCTTCCCGAAAGCACGCCCATCTGATCCCCGGACATGGCGCGATTGATTTTGAAGCGACGCTACGAGAAATTGCTCGCTCGGGCTATGATGGCTGGATCACAGTGGAACTGTATCCCTATATCGACCAACCGGGTAAAGCATCTCAAGAGGCGTTCTCTTTTCTGAAGCGCACGATGCAACAACTAGAGATTCCTGTGCAGTGAGCTACGATGCGCCGGCCTGATTCAAAATTTCGTGCCTATTTGGAACTGTTGCGATTGCCAAATGTTTTTACGGCCATCGCGGACGTCATGATGGGCTATTGGTTTGCGTTGGCAGTTGGCAAGGGAGACCATCTAGACAGGAACACTGAGTGGAAATCGTTGATTCTGCTTGTTCTCTCATCGAGTTGCTTCTATTTAGCTGGGATGGTACTTAATGACTATTTTGATCGCAACAAAGATCTCCAAGAACGCCCTGCCCGACCGATTCCCTCGCGGCGGGTCCCTGAATCAACTGCCCTCTGGCTCGGTACGCAGTTGTTGGTGCTCGGAATCATTCTCTCTGCAACACTGAGTATCATCGGCCACAATCTGAATACATTCCTAATCGCAATCGCGCTGTCGGCTGCCGTGGTGGCATACGATGGGGCGTTTAAGAAAAACTGGTTGGGACCTTTCGGCATGGGTGCATGCCGTGCACTTAATGTACTCATGGGAATGAGTGTTGTCGAAGGAACGATTGCAATTTTCTCGCCCAGCCATCTTATGATCATTGGCGGCATCGGCATTTACATTATCGGTCTGACATGGTTTGCACGCACCGAAGCCGTAAGGAGCAGCCGACTCTATCTTTCTCTTAGCCTGCTGGTCATGGGAATCGGGCTGGGCTGCCTTTATTCCTTTCCGCAATTTCTATCCATCGATAGGACATTCGTGAGCCAAAATGTGGGTATCTGGTTTGCCTTCTGGTTACTCGTTGCTTTGCAGATTGCCTACCGCTGTGGGAAGGCAGTCTGGGCGCCAGATCCAACCAACGTGCAAATCGGTGTTAAATTCTGTCTTTTGACGCTCATCGTCCTTGACGCGGCAATCATCTTTGCAGTTCAGGGGCAAGAAAAATCAATCCTCCTGCTTGCTCTTTTGATCCCGACAATCTTCCTCGGTAAATTTATCTATTCAACATGACATCACCCCTCGTTGTTTTATCAATACCTGGTCTACGATCAGAAGATCTACAGCACATGCCAAACCTGGATGCGCTTGTCGCAAAAGGTGAACGGACTCCCTTAATTCCAAGTTTTCCATGTGTGACATGGCCAGTGCAGTCCAACATGGTATGTGGTTCTCAACCGAAGGATCACGGCGTTGTGGCCAATGGTTTTTTTTGGCGCGATACGCACGAAGTTGAGATGTGGACTGCATGGAATGACAAAATCCAGCAACCTCAGGTTTGGGACATCCTCGAGAAACGTGGGAAACGATGTGCAGTATGGTTTCCCATGCTGAGCAAAGGGTGTGGCGCACAAAACGTATGTATGCCAGCGCCAGTGCACAATCCCGACGGTAGCGAATCGCTCTGGTGTTACACAAAACCGGAAAGTTTCTACGGAGAACTGCTGGAGGAGCACGGACATTTTCCACTACAAAACTTTTGGGGTCCTCAGACTTCGATCGCTTCGAGCCGTTGGATCGCAGAATCAGCAATCACAGCAGCCAAACGCTTCAAGCCTGATTTTTTTTATATTTATCTCCCGCACCTCGACTATGCCGCACAGCGATCTGGGCCTGATAGCGAGCAAGCAAAAATCGCTCTTGTAGAACTAGACGACCTTTTGGGAAAGATTTTTCAGACGATGCCGCTTGCTATTGGAACCGACGTTATCTGGATGGTAGCCAGCGAGTATGCCATCGTGCCGGTGAATCATGTTTCTTATCCCAATCGCATACTCCGTACATCTGGATTCCTGAACGTTTACGAAGAAGAAGGTGAGTGGATTGATTTACAAAGCAGTCAAGCCTGGGCGTTGGTAGACCATCAATTTTCTCATGTTTATCTACAACCATCTGCAGCAGAAAAAGACGTTGAGGAAATCGCCAACCTCTTCCGTGGCAGTCCTGGGATTGCCGAAGTATTAGTGAAACAAGACCGAGAAAAATATCAGCTCCATCACCCCCGGAGCGGGGAAATTGTCCTGATTTCTGAACCCCAAAGCTGGCAAGCTTATTACTATTGGCAGGATGACACACAAGCTCCCCCGTTTGCGCGCACGGTCGACATTCATCGTAAGCCCGGATACGATCCAGTCGAATTATTTTTTGATCCGGTAACAAAAAGTATCCCACTTGATGCGACGCTCGTGAAAGGGTCACACGGAGCACCGGCGACCGCTCCCTATCAGCAGGGAATATTTGCCAGTTCGCATGCAGGTCTTTTGGATCAGAGCAATTTAGACGAGGGGGCGATTCACGATTACAATGTGTACCAGTTGATTCTCGATCAGTATCAATAAGTCACCGATAAGTTACATCGTGTCACGTTGCAGCAAGCGTCTACCTGCCGTTCACACTACAAACGTTTTGTCCGACCATGGCTCGTCAATTTGAGGCGGGGTGAAAGAAAAATTACGACTCTGACTGAAAAACTGAAGCGGATTATCGTACACGACGCGACGGATTAGATTTTCAGGGTGACCCCTAAGTCGCATTTCCAAAATAAAATCTGGTACAGCAGTTGGTTTTGAAGGTCCCCAGTCGCCAGCCGAATTCACGAGCAGTCGCTCCGGGCCAAATTTCTCAACGATGTCCACGGCTCGCTCGGGCGTACACTTACTGACCGGATAAAGTGTCATCCCAGCCCAGAAACCTCGATCTAGCACTTCGCCTACGGTATGCTCTTCCACATGATCAACGCAAATGCGCCCATGATCCAATCGTGCGTCATCGCACAACATATCCAGAATCATTCGCGTGCCTTGATATTTGTCTTCCAGGTGTGGTGTGTGGATTAAAATTTGTTCGTTGGTCTGCACGGCCAGATCAAGGTGCTCGAGGAAAATGATCGCTTCATTTTTTGTGTTTTTGTTCAATCCAATTTCACCGATGCCGAGTACACCCGGTTGATTAAGAAATTCCGGTATCATCGAAATGACCTCCCTCGACAACTGAACGTTCTCCGCTTCCTTTGCATTGATGCAAAGCCACGTGTAATGCGAAATTCCGTACCAGGAAGCCCGTCGCGGCTCAAAGTCTGTTAATTGCCGAAAATAATCTCGAAATCCTTCTTGGCTACCTCTGTCGTACCCCGCCCAGAAGGCAGGCTCGCTCACACCGACGCAACCCATTTTTGCGAGGGTTTCGTAATCATCGGTGGTTCGAGATACCATGTGGATATGCGGATCAAAATAATACATTGCAATTCCTAGAAAAACTAAATCGTTAACCAAGTGTGAAGGGAAAGATCCGTTTAGTCTCCATTTAATTCAAAATGGGTTTTCCACTCTGCATCAAATGTTCGCGAATAAATCATTTGGATTTCGGCCGCCCGATTGCTATCGCCATTGGGTCCAGACAGCACTTCTAAAGATTTCCGAATTTCCATCATCCGAGGGTCATCATCGACCTCGCCGTTCGCCCGATCAATACGATCAAGACTGGCCGCTATTTCTATAAGTTTCGCCCGGATTTTAAATTGCTCGCGCGTAAGAACTGCCTTGGCATCAGACATTGGTTGGGTGTCCATCGTTGGATTTGACTGTTGAGTCACAAAAAGGATCAAAAAGATATTTTGAATACATCTCCAGAAAGAAGCGGGTTCCAATGCGCCCGATGCTAAATTTTCGCAGGCACTACATAGGTGTTCAACCGGCCAGAGATACCGGTGATTGAGATTTTCCGACAAAAACAGTGCTTTGTCGAATTGAGAAAATCGAACTTCAACAGCTTCCCTGCTTCGACACCCACGCGTTTTGTCGACTAACTAGCGGGGCGACGTCGGAAGGGTTGATCCCCACTCTTTGGCTTGAAATCATCCGGATTCGCATTGCGGCCAAGCCCTACAGAACGACCTTGTCCCTCAAATCCCATATGATCCAAGAGATCTTTGAGAGGAATCACACGCACGCCGTTACTGTCTGCCAACTTAACCATATCATTGTAGGCATCCAGAATTTCAGTTTCTGTTTTATCGGTGGGTTTTTCACCCATTACGAGATACTTCGTACGCGGGGTGATCTTGCTCGCCCCCCCCCTATTTCCCGATTCATCAACGAAAGCATCCACGACGCCTCCATTCCGCTCGATCAATCGAAGCAAAAGTGGCAGGTCACTGCGACCATCTCCGTCGATATCAATGTTTCCAACGATGGCAAAGCGCTCTGGTTGTCCCCGGTGGAAAACTGCCGAGATTATTTTGTCGCCTTTGAGTATCGGATTCAAAAGATTATCCTTGGCATAGATGTCACTAGTCACCTTCGCAATCGCCATATCGTCTTTCACCTGGACGACCTCAAGCGTGCCTTTCGGCTCCGCTGTGAGTGCATTGGAAACATCATGATCATAAACACTGAACGAGGTTTGGCGGCGCAGACCATCTTTATACCCCAAGTCGATGTAGACCGTACCGTCGACTTGATTCACCCAAATAACTTCGCCATCCGGTGCTTCCAGGTCCACCTGCCGCGCATTTTGCAGTGCGTTGGTGGTAACCTTTAGTTGGTTATCCACTTCATTTATTTTTTCCGAGACTTTATTCATGTCACGACGTGATTTGTCCTGAATCTCAGTTATTTTATTTTGAGCTGCACGCACATCGTCGGTTGCTTTTTCATATTTTTTCTCAAACTCTACACGGGCTTGGGCAAATTTTTCATTGTTTGTTTTAATTTCATCCGACAATGCGCCCAATTCCTTGCGGGTCGCCTCATGCGCTGCCTTCAGTCGATCTTTTTCCGCAGCGTGCGCCTGCTCAGTCTGTGATAATTGGCCGTCCTTCTGACTTATCTGCTCGAAAAGTGCTTTATTCATATCAATCACATACTGAAGCATTAACGGATACGTCGAAGCGCTAGGATCATCCAGTTCGGCGCCCTTATTTCTTTTGTATGTTTCCCCGTAAATATTCTGATTCTGTTCATACTCCTGCATAATTTCTTCTACGGTCGGTCCTGCGGGGTCGGGAGGCGCACCTACCAGTCCTTTCAGTTGGTCAACCTTTTTTTGGACCTCTTGAGTCTCTTTCTCTGCCATTTCTCGTTCCGCATCTGCTTCCTTGCGGGCAGTGATGGCATCTTCTTCACCCTTGTAGAACATGTAGGTTGTTACACCCAACACAATAGAGAGCACAACAAATAAAATCAGTGCGATAAAAATCGGGGTGGATTCTGCTTTCGTGGATGCCATGAAAATCTCTCCTGAATCTCAATCGTACTGATTTGGAACGCTCCGCACAGCGAAAACCAAGTTCGATCGTTATAAGCAAAAAAGTTCTGCCCTGGCAAGAAATTGCCAGCGCTTGTCCCACTATCCTACCTTATTTGATGCATAAAGACGGGATGTTCTTGGGTGTCCCAGATGAATTTTGAATGTAACCCGTTCCCGTGTAACAGTTAGAGGCGTCACAAGCGTTACAATTCGATTTTCATCTCCTCCTGTAAACCACACCGAATGGACACAGTCACTCACTCTTTACCCCGGGTGCTGCTAGCTTTTTCCAGTTTTTTCACAGTCCTAATGGACTGGACTTTCCGCAGCGATCTGAGTACTTTCCCCCAACTTCAAACACGCAGGATAAGCCGATTTGTTCTTTGTCGCCTGAATCTGAATCTGAAAAATCCGCATGGTCGACTGCATCGACCAGAGTTTGCCATGGCAGCTGAATCTCCCGCATCCGGAAACATGTCTTCCATTCTACGTGCCGGCGAGTTTGTGCTGCCGGTGGGACTTATCAGTTGCCTGATAGTGATTCTCGTTCCTCTTCCGGCAGCGGTGATTGACATACTGCTCGTGGGTAGCATTACGCTTTCAGTGATTGTGCTACTGACCACAATCCACGTCCGAAAACCACTCGAATTCAATATTTTTCCCTCCCTGTTGCTTGGTGTAACACTCGGAAGGCTTGTATTAAATATTGCCACGACCCGCTTGATCCTTACCCAGGCCGATTATCAAGGAGAGCGGGCCGCAGGCGGAGTGATCGAGGCATTTGGCGACTTTGTGGCTGGGGGAAATCTAGTTGTCGGTATGATCATTTTTGCCATTATCGTACTCATCCAGTTTGTCGTCATTACCAAGGGTGCCACAAGAATTTCAGAAGTTGCGGCTCGATTCGCCCTGGATGGTATGCCCGGTCGCCAACAGGCTATTGATGCGGATCTGAACGCGGGAAATATTGATAAAACAACGGCTCGGACACAGCGAAATGAACTGCACCAACAAGCTGATTTTCTCGGTGCCATGGATGGTGCAAGCAAATTTGTCAGAGGAGACGCGGTCGCTGGACTTCTGATTACCGTTGTCAACATCGCAGGTGGACTGATTATCGGCATCTTCCAGTTGGGAATGTCTCCTCTAGAAGCTGGAAATCTTTTTACAAGGCTCACCATCGGCGATGGTCTCGTGAGCCAAATACCGGCATTGTTGATAGCACTGGCTGCCGGCCTGCTTGTGACGCGAAGTAGCCGCAGTGCGAACTTACCGGTGGAGCTATTAGGGCAACTATTCTCTCGTCCGCGTGCTTTAGCGCTCGCCTCGTTATTTCTATTTCTGCTTTTATTAACCGATCTGCCCAAAATACCATTGATTCTTTCGGCGGTCGGTTGCTTTACTCTTTCTTTGCTTCTCGTCGAATCACAAAAAAAATCAGCCCGATCTGGTGAACAATCCCAAAAAAGCGCTAAACCTCAAATCGAAGAACTGCTCTCAGTGAATCCCTTGGAAATTGAGCTTGGCCTAGGACTGCTTCGCTTGGCGGACCGATCCAAAGGTGGCAAATTACTAGACCAAATACCTCGCATCCGTAACAGGATTGCTACGGAAATCGGCATGGTGCTGCCTACGGTGCGCGTTCGAGACAACCTGGATCTGGCACACGATGAATATCGCGTCAAATTATCTGAAATGACTGTGGCAACAGGAAAAACAAATTCCAGCGAAGCACTGTCAGATCATCTTTATCGCACCATTGAGAGACATGCCGCCGAAATTTTAAATCGAGATTCCACCCGATTTTTACTAGATCAAGTTAAGCAAAAACACCCTGTTGTCGTCGAGGAAATTGTGAACCGAAAGGTTTCCCTTGCCGAAATTCAACAAACGATGCAGTTATTGCTTCGAGAGGGACTTCCGATTCGACAACTGACCTTAATCCTGGAGGCGCTAGGCGATGTAGCAGATTTGGAAAAGAATCCAGTGCTGCGAGCTGAATTTGTTCGGCGCCGCATGGCCCGCACGATCACAGATCGCTACAAGGGCCTTGATGGTGAATTATCAGTGATTCAATTGGATGCGGAACTCGCGGACACTATCCGTCAGGGACTACAATACACTCCGCATGGTTTTTCGGTGAATTTGTCTGCCACGCTGATTGACGCGATTGATGAGCAACTGCTACCGCTGATCAACGAGGCACCGAACCAACAATTAGTTTTGCTCGTTTCAGGTGATATCCGGCCAGCGGTCCGTCACGTCACACAGTGTCGCCCCGGTGTGGCCGTCATAGGTTTTGATGAAATTGTGCAGGGAACAACAATTCAAACCAAAACCTTTCTTGGCGAGCCGGTACTAAGTTCGTAAGACATCGCATTTCAAAAGTTCGGGGGCGACCTAAAGTTGACTGCACTGAATGCAAAATGTGTGAAACGTTAGTTTGCCAATCGCACACCGATGCACCTACTCTACGTATTCGCATCCAGAATATCGAGAATTTTGAACTGTTCCCGAAACACAGCTTGTTGTAAACTCCCGCCCCAAAGTTGGAGGGGCCAACACTTCATTTCACAATTAACCTTTAGTCAAATTACCTGCAGAATACTCTCGAACAATTTTTTATAAGATTCGACTCAACCCGGCGGTAAATTCCGCCGAATGAGTGATAAGAGTTAACGCGCCTTATGCCGTTAAACTGCAAGGAATGAGCAGATTCTAACGCCGATCATGGAGGATCGAATGGCAAATTCAACGCGAGCGGGCGAGGACGAAATCCTCGAAGTCTGGAAAATATTCAAGGCAGACCAGACAAAAAGAGAACTTCGAAATCGCTTGGTTGAAAGGTATTTGCCACTAGTGAAATATAATGGCGAACGCATTTGGGCGAGGCTTCCTGAAGGTGTCGAATTAGATGATCTCATCTCTGCCGGTGTTTTTGGCTTGATGGATGCGATCGAGGCCTTTGATCTTTCTCGCGGTGTGAAATTCGAAACCTACTGTGTACCGCGGATCCGCGGGGCCATGCTGGATGAATTGCGGACGATGGATTGGGTTCCCCGCCTTGTTAGGTCCAAGGCAAGCAAGCTAGGCGAAGCCATTCGTACGTGTGAAGCACGTTTAGGTCGGCCGCCAACGGAGATTGAGCTCTCGGAACACATGGAAATCAGTGTTCGTGAACTTGAAAAGATGATGAGTGAGGCCAACACCGTTAATTTGGTCAGCCTGAACAAAAAGTGGTATGAGACCGACAGCTACAAAGATGTACGAGAGATCGACATCCTTGAAGATAAAAAAGGGGAAGATCCAACACGGCGAATCCAAAAAACAGACCTTATGCGATTGGTCACAAAGGGTCTCAATCGAAATGAGCGGTTAATTATCATCCTCTATTACTATGAGGAATTAACAATGAAAGAAATTGGCGCCACACTTGATCTTTCTGAGAGTCGAGTGAGCCAGATGCACAGTTCCATAGTGCAAAGATTACAAGGCCAGCTCGTACGCCGTCGTCCGGAGTTCAGTCAGGCTTCCTAGAAGCTCGATTAATTACGGTGCCGGGATGCGACACCGATTGCGATCTCGCCGATATACGGGGTTGGCCACGATCGACGGATGGACCACTATCGCATCAAGACCGATTTGCGGTTGATGTTTACGGCACTCGGGCCGTAGCCATTAACTCGCCAAGACGACCAACGCTGGGTTAGCCTTTCCAAGCTGGTTTCAAGCTGTTGCTCAAAAGCCTGAAATCCGGCAAGACCACGCAATCGCTGCAGTTCATGATCGGTTTCGATGTGCTGACTCGGCGAGATCGGTT
>JAYYJN010000324.1:0-2823 GCA_036146215.1 Planctomycetota bacterium | reverse complement strand
AGATAGCGATCTGCAATCGACTGAAGTTTGCCACTTTCCGGCGCAATCGTTTGAAGCACCTGCTGTAAATCATTGGTGAGAATCGCTTGACGCGTTTTTTCTATTGCCTTCTCAACGCGTTCGTTTTCTGTCTCGACGATGGTTTCAATCACGACACAACCGCCGCACACGACCGCGACGCCAATAATTCCAAACAGCAATCGTTTATCGCCGCTTCGAAATAGCGCAACAATGAGTGCAAATTCAATAAGTGCCGCCACCGTCAACACAGGCGTCACATCTTCAAAAAGCCAACTCATTCGGCATTGCTCGCATTGCGGACGCTTCGAAATCTTCGCCAAAGAAGAAGAAGCCAAGCCATGACCAACGGTGCAACGAGGAGCCACATCAACGGTCGCACGGTAATCGCTTGCGGCTTACTTTCTGCCACCCCATCGGACGCTTCCGATGCCGTGGTTGTCCCACGTTGCATCTGCTGAATTCCGTGAAACTGCTGCTCAATCGCCTGCTGCCTGTGGTTAATTTTCCCCGAGGCAAGCATTAGCGCGACAATCCCGAAGCAAATGAATGCGATCAGGTAATGCAAGCCGCTTCCTGATTTCTGCGGAGATTTTTCGGTGGAATCACTCATCGCCGCAAATCCGATTCTTCAACCAACATTTAATACTGTGGAAACAGCGGTCCCCCGTAAATCGCCGTGTCGCCCAACTGTTCCTCGATCCGCAGCAGTTGATTGTATTTGGCCATTCGATCCGTCCGGGAACCACTGCCGGTTTTAATCTGACACGTGGAAAGGGCGACGGCAAGATCCGCAATCGTCGAATCTTCTGTTTCTCCACTGCGGTGACTGCTGATTGCGGTGTAGTGCGCACGATGGGCAAGCTGCACCGCTTCGATCGTCTCGGAGAGGGTGCCGATTTGATTTACTTTGATGAGAATGCTGTTGCCGATACCCTCATCAATCCCGCGTTGCAATCGCTGCGTATTGGTAACGAATAGATCATCACCGACCAATTGAACACGGTCACCCAGTTTTTCCGTCAGCTGCTTCCAGCCGGACCAGTCATCCTCGCTGCAGCCATCTTCAATCGAGCAAATCGGATATCGATCGACCCAACCGGCGAGCAGATCCACCATGCCCGCAGCATCAAACTTCTTATTTTCCAGCGTGTAATGTCCTGAATCCGCGTCATAGAATTCGGTTGCGGCCACATCGAGAGCGATAAACACTTGACTTCCGCTTTCATAACCCGCCTGCTCGATAGCTTCCAGAATCAAATCGAGGGCCTCGGCATTACTCTGCAAATCCGGAGCGAAACCTCCCTCATCTCCCACCGCGGTCGATAGCCCCCTTTTGTTTAATACTTTTTTCAAGTGATGAAAGATTTCAACACCGCATCGCAGCGCATCACTGAACCTTTCAAAACCGAGAGGCATCACCATGAATTCTTGCACATCGACCGAGTTGTCAGCATGCTCTCCGCCGTTCACGATATTCATCATTGGCGCGGGCAGGATGCGTGCCCCTGCACCACCCAGATAACGATACAGTGGCAATTCACTCGCCGCTGCTGCCGCATGGGCCACAGCGAGAGAAACACCAAGGATGGCATTCGCACCAAGATTCTTTTTATTCTCCGTTCCATCGAGTTCAATCAGACGTGCATCGATCGCCGCTTGTTCGACGGCGTTCATGCCGGTCAACTCGGCATCAATGGTGGTATTAATGTTTTCAACCGCCTGCAGCACACCCTTTCCCAGAAATACGCTTTCGTCTCCATCACGCAATTCCCAAGCTTCGTGAACCCCGGTACTGGCACCGCTTGGCACAGCCGCCACACCAACCGTGCCATCAAGCAGCATGACCTCTACTTCGACCGTAGGATTCCCACGGCTATCCAGAATCTGTCGCCCGTGCACCTGACTGATCGTGCTCATCGTATCGCTCCGCTTCTAGGTATTTTAATGTATTTTGATCATCTATCCGGTTTTGACCCGTGTCTGCTTTCTCGCCGCAGGCGAGAGGAGCGAGCATTGTGCCCGATCAGGCCGCCGTCCGCTAGTATCGAAATCGTTACTGCACCGTCGAAGCCGGCACATGTCCCCCGGATCGCTTCTCATGACGAGATAGAGCCGGTAGGATGGGGGCGTCTTTCGAAGCTGTTGTCCCACGAGCGTTACGATGCGCAATACCGAGCACGGTCCTTCACCGCTTGAGGTCGTCCCTCTGCCAAATCATATCCACAGCATTCAGCCGGGTGGCGGGATGTGTTACAGCCTCGAGCTATTCTGGGGCCGCATACGCCGATGGTACTTGCAGACGTTTCGCAAAGCATATATCGCCAGAATGGAAACGTTACGCACCGGTTCAACAGAGGGTGCGCCTCATGCTATCCTTGATCCACGCGATCTCAAATATTGCCGGAACCAATGCACCTGCGCGTGGAATCGCAACGATGATCCGTTCGCTTGGCGAGACAAGATTCCCTTGGCTCGTTGGGGTTTGGCCGAGTCGCTCATCCTGGGTGGCCTGTTTGCAACAATGGCCGCTGCGCCGCTGCTGATCAATGTCGATCTTTGGCCGCTCGCGATTCCCCCACTGGTTTGCTTTTTGTGGATCATCTCGTTTTTTCGCGATCCGCGACGAAGTGTCCCGGAAAAAAGTGGTCTGCTTGTCGCCCCTGCCGATGGCAAGGTTGTCGAAATCGCTTACCTTGATGACGACCCTTATATTGGTGGCCCCGCAATTCGAGTTAGCATTTTTCTCTCCATCTTCAACGTTCATATCAATCGATCGCCGTGCGAGTGTCAGGTGGTTGAATT
>JAYYJN010000323.1:0-5827 GCA_036146215.1 Planctomycetota bacterium | reverse complement strand
GCTAGAACGGCACATCGTCGTCAGGAATATAGTCTTCGGTATCGCTTGGATCATCGGCAGCCGCTACGGAACTTTTCTCCCCAACCACTTCAAAATCGATCGCCTCGGCACTGAGAAAATATTTAACTTCGCTATTGCTATCACGCTGCCATTTCCGGCCACTGAGTCGATAGCGAACTTCCAGCTCCTCGCCTTCGTTGATTCCGTCTGCTTTTTCACGATTATCTTGAATGAATTCGACCGGAATATAATTCGTGAAACGCCCGTTGTCTTGCTCCAGTACGACCAACCGCTTCCGGAATCCCTTCTGCCCATAGGTCTTGGTCTCTTCAATCAAGTGAACAACTCCACGGACCATTGCATCGCTCATTCTGAACCTTTCCTTTCGCGTGACTGACATTGGCCGGATCAGGAAATTCGGAGCGTTTCCCATCGGCCCAATGCCCCCTACCGTATCCTCTGACCGCGGGTCGATCAAGACGCAGGGGTTGCCATGAGCTACCACAAGCCGCAATGGCCTGCGCTGCCTAAGCCAACAGGGGTTTCACGACCTCGCCGTGGACATCGGTCAATCGGAAATCGCGCCCCTGAAATCGGTAGGTAAGCCGCTTGTGATCGATCCCTAGCAGATGCAGCATCGTGGCATGCAAATCATGCACATGAAACACATTGTCCACCGCATGGTAGCCAAGTTCATCGGTGGCACCCCAAGACATACCACCTCGAATGCCCCCTCCCGCCATCCAGAGAGAGAAACCCTTGATATGATGATCGCGACCGTTGCCTTGAGCCATCGGAGTCCGCCCAAACTCCCCGCTCCAAATAACTAGCGTGTCTTTGAGCATGTCGCGCTGCTTCAAATCCGTAAGCAGTGCTGCGGTTCCCTGGTCGACAAGGCCGGCCGTTTTTGCGACTCCATCCTTCACAGCACCGTGATGATCCCAGCCGCGATGATAAAGATGAATGAATCGAACACCTCGCTCGGCCATCCGACGCGCCAGGAGGCAATTGGCGGCAAAACTTCCATCGGCACCCGGCGTGCCGTAAAGATCGAGAATGTGTGCCGGTTCATCTGAGATGTCCATCAGTTCCGGTACGCTACGTTGCATCCGGAAGGCCAACTCATACTGTGCAATCCGGGTCGCAATTTCCGGATCACCTGTACCATCCTCACGTAACCGATTAAGCTCGGTGACTGCCGAGAGTACATCCTGTTGCGTATCAGCAGAAACACCATCGGGGCGGGTGACGTAAAGCACCGGGTCACCGGCCGAGCGGAACTGGACACCCTGATAACGACTGGGTAAGAATCCACTGTGCCATTGCCGAGCCGCAATCGGTTGGCTCTGCCCGCCACCAACGGAGGTCATCACCACAAACCCTGGGAGATTCGCGCTTTCACTGCCCAAACCGTAAGTCAGCCAGGAGCCCATCGACGGACGACCGGAAATCTGCGTTCCGGTATTCATGAACGTGTGGGCCGGATCGTGATTGATTTGATTGGTTTGGGCGGAGCGGACGATGCAAAGTTCGTCTGCCACTTTGCTGAGGTGGGGAAAAACGTCACTAATCGATTGTCCACTCTCGCCATATTGCTTGAAGGATCGCTGAGGCGCCAGACACCGCAACTCATTATTCTGCAATTGCGCGATGGGTTGTCCTTGGGTAAATGATTCGGGCATGGGTTGCCCGTCCATGGCAGCCAGTTTCGGCTTGTAATCGAACGTCTCAAGGTGAGATGGCCCGCCTGCTTGACACAGAAAGATGACCCTTTTGGCCCGCGGTGCGTGATGCAGCGGCTGAACAATACCGCGACTTCCTGTACCTGGAAGGGCGCCACTGGCGGACCTGCCATCGGTCAAAAGCGACCAAAGAGCAGCGGAACCAAGCCCTACACCTCCACGATGCAAAAAGGTTCGACGACAAATGCCTTGATATATCGGATCGGCAAGATGCATGCTCATGTTTCTTTCGCTCCGGTCAGTTGCGGGTTATCGTCTCGTGCAGGTTCAAGACGGTTCGCGCTGCATTCGTCCAAGCCGCCAACTCGACTGGATCTAATTCAGCAGGCGCCTGATGCAGTCCGTTTTGCTTGAGGGCCTCGGCCTGCTCGGGGTGCTGCCGATAATGGCCGCGATGCTTCGTTAAAAGTGCAATTAATACTTCGCCTTCGGCGGATTTGATGTTTCTGGCCAATGCTCGCTGAAACAGATATTTGAGTCTCGCTGCATCGTCGCTGCCGCCCTCGCGCAGAACACGGACGGCAAGGGCTCGGGCTGCCTCCACATAGGAGGGATCATTCAACAACAGCAACGCTTGCAGCGGCGTGTTGGATTGTGGGCGCGACACAGTGCATTCCTCTCGCGAAGGAGCATCGAACAGCGCCATTGCCGGATGCAGAAACGTGCGTTGCCAAAAAGTGTAAAGACCTCGGCGATATTGATTTTCACCTTCATCATGCTTGTAAGTCCGAGGCGGAAAATTCAAATGAGCAAGATAACCTTCCGGCTGATACGGTCGTACGCTTTCCCCGCCGATCGCGGGGACCAGCAAACCGCTCAGGGCCAACGCATTGTCGCGGACCATCTCGGCATCGAGACGAAATCGTCCTTGTCGCGCGAGCCACAAATTGTCCGGATCTTCAGTCAGTTGTGCTTCAGTAGTGTCTGACGACTGGCGATAGACACTGCTGGTTACCATCTGACGCAGCAATTGCTTGATATCCCAACCGCTGTCGATAAAGTCGCGGGCGAGAAAATCAAGCAACTCCGGATGTGTCGGGAGTGAACCTTGAGAACCAAAATCACCCAATGAATGTACCAATCCCCGACCGAACATCAGCTTCCAGAGCCGATTCACAAACACGCGGGCGGTAAGCGGATTTTCCGGATCGGCCAACCAACCTGCAAGCTCAAGCCTTCCGGGGCGTTGGCCATTGACCGCCTTGATTGACCCCAGACTCTCGGGCACCGCCGGTTGCACCACTTCGCCCGTCTCATCCTGCCAATCGCCACGCGCTAAAATCCGCACCACGCGCGGCTTTTCCGCCATCGTGACCAGCACTTTTCGCGCTGTATCCTGGATCTGTTTTTTTTCCGCTACCGCATCCTGAATCACTTTGCGGACTGATGCGGTTTCTGACGCCGTGCGGCGAAAATGATCACGAAGCAACCGTGTATCCTCGGCGGATCGTAGCGTTTCATTTTGCGCTAGCACGTCATATACCGCCTTATAAGGCAGCCGTGGCTTAATCGCATCTAACGGTTGCTCCGCCGCGGTGGTTCTTAATTTGAGTCGCCCGATTACGTAACCGCTACCATACAATTGGCGTAACCGCAGTTGGACCTTGCCTTCCTGATCGGCGGCAAGCGGCTTTGCCAATGCAAAATAGGCAGTCAGTCGCTCACCCACCTTCGGACGGATTGCCCATCCGGTGTGTACATCCGCATCGATAGACTTTTCAATCTCCCAACCACTCTGCGAGTGACTGGCGATCGCTTCGGCAAATGCAAGACGGTTATCACCTTGCCACAACTCACACTCGGAAAGAACCAGATTGCCATTCCCGGCTCGCCCGGGCCCCTGACGCGGAAGCGATGGATGCGGCAGCAATTCTAACTCGAAGGCTGACAGACCCGCGGCGGGAACAGGTAAATCGATCAAATAGGTGTCACTGGCGGAACGCTCGCCTAACGCGAGTTTTGATCCATCCTCCAATGTTTCAAACTCGGTTTCTGCCTCACTGGAAATGATCATGCCCGCAGGTGACTGCCAGCCTAGATCGCTTGCCGGTTTTTCTTTTTTTTCCCAGGCGGCCTGTGCCCGATCCCAAACGTCAGACTCTCCTTCGAGAACTGTTTTAGCGGCAGAAATCACCTCGTCGAGATCATGAATCCTCTGAGTCTGCTGCTGATCAAGAAGTGCAATCGGCTTCTGGACGCCAACAAGGGTCTCTTTAACATCGGCAAAAAAGGCTGCCATGCTATAAAAGTCGCGCATCGTGTAAGGATCAAATTTGTGATCATGGCACTGGCAACAGCCGAGCGTGAGGCCCAGAAAGATGGACCCCGTATTACGTACGCGATCAGCGGCATAGATAGCCATATATTCTTTCGGCTGGGCACCACCTTCGCGGGTCGTCATATTCAGCCGGTTAAAACCGGACGCAATTTTTTCGCGCCGGGTCGCATTCGGCAAGAGATCGCCGGCCAGTTGTTCGCGGATAAATCGATCGTAGGAAACATTTTCGTTGAAAGCTTCAACGACGTAATCGCGAAAAGGCGCGTGATTTCGATCGTTGTCACCATGGTAACCACCGGTGTCAGCATAGCGCACAAGGTCGAGCCAGTAGACCGCCATCCGTTCTCCAAAATGAGGGGACGCCAATAAGCGATCCACAGCCCGCTGATACGCACCCGGAGATTGATCTTGCAAGAATGCTGCCACCTCCTGCTCGGTCGGAGGTAAACCGATCAAGTCGAGCGACAGTCGGCGAATGAGCGTGCGGCGATCTGCCGCATTTGCCGGCGTAAGGCCTAATTCCGTCTGCGCATCGGCGATAAAATCATCGACCGGTCCACGGGCCCACTGATGCACAGCACCGTCGCGAGGCACGCGTCGAGGAGGCCGATGCGCCCAGTGCTCTTCAAAAGGTGCTCCCTCCCTAATCCATTGGCGTAAAAGCGCTACTTCCTGACTATCAAGTCCTGGCTTTTTTGTCTCTGGTGGCGGCATCCGCAAATCGTCGTCGTCTGTTTCAATCCTCTCGAGTAACGAACTGGAATCGGGGTCCCGTGGAACGATAGCAGATGCAACAGCGTCTTCTCGACGATCGAGGCGAAGATCGTTATCTTGTCCGTCGCGATCGGGCCCATGGCACGCGTAGCAATGCTGTGCCAAAAGCGGCTTAATCTGTCGCTGATAATCGATCGATGTTGCCGACTCTTCGGCTTTCAGCGGTAACCCGGTGAAAGCAATCGCAATGGCTATCGCTAGCCTAATAATAGCGCGTTGCTCGGCGAGTCGAACATTTCCACACACTCTGTGATGGTTCATAGCCACCGATGCTCCCGACCCGAATAATTTGGAATGCAAAAACGGAAAAAAATCAGTCAGTGGTTTCGAGCGTGCACCGATCACACGTACGCTATCTCGAGACACCTCTCCATTATGTCCAAATTACGCATCAGAAAAACCACAAAAACGGAGGGCCTCGAACCCTAAATATTGTAAACCAGTCGGCAATTAACGCTGTTTTCAAATCAACGTCACAAAAAGAAAGAGTCTGCCCTCCTAATTATCCCCGCTTGCCAGCACTTGGTGCCGCAATGGACAATAAGATGCTGTCCGTCTTCTGTGGAAACTTACGAAGGAACAAATGCGTTGGATGCGTTACGAGAAATCGTCCCGGTAACCAAGCCTGTTCAGGGATCTATCCGTCCACCGGGCTCCAAAAGCCTGACAAATAGGGCACTCATCTGTGCTGCGCTGAGCAACGGCCGCTCAACTCTAACCGGATCGCTGGACAGCGATGATACACGAGTCATGGTCAGAGCATTGCGATCCCTGGGCATTGCAATCGATGCCGACTGGAGCGAGGCAACGCTCAATGTCGATGGGTGTGGCGGCGTGCTTCCCGTCCAGAATGCCACGCTGGACCTCGACGGCAGTGGCACGAGCATCCGGTTTTTGACCGCGCTCGCGGCGACCGGAACAAGCGTGATTACGCTCGACGGCAATCCGAGAATGAGGGAGCGACCAATCGGCCAACTCGCCGAAGCGCTGCGTCAATGCGGCGCTAAAATCGAAACGCAAGGTGAGTTTCCCC
>JAYYJN010000322.1:0-5621 GCA_036146215.1 Planctomycetota bacterium | reverse complement strand
TTTTAAGTAAAATATATAAAAAATACAAAAGCGGCGTGATTGTTGTGGTCGCTGCCGATCCTTGTGCAGCGATTGTTGCAAGCATCCTGCGGCAGACCCCGATCCAAGATGTCCTTACCCGAGATTCAGGCCGAACCGAGCACATTCAAATCATCTCCCCGGCCCTGACGAATGCCTGAGGAACGCAAATACGAATAGCCCCTCGACATGTAATGAAAGATCACAAATGTCGACTTCGATACCTGAGATGAATATGACCAACCAAGATCTATCCACCGACAAGCCTGCTCCCAGTCGTCCAAAACGGGGTGTTCCTGAGGGGCTCTGGAGAAGATGTCCCGAGTGCGGCGAGACTATTTATGGAAAAGAAGCGGACCAGCAGTTGGGAACGTGTCCACAATGCGATCACCATTTCTATGTCACTGCTATAGAACGCATCCGTCAGGTCTTGGATGGCGGGACATTCGAAGAATTATTCTGTGATATGGCTGCCGCTGATCCATTGAATTTTGCAGATAAAAAAGCCTATCGTGATCGTCTCAAGGCCGAACAGAAGCGGACTGGATTGACCGAAGCAGCGGTTGTTGGAACCGGAATGATTCGCGCCCGCCGCGTTGCCTTCGGTGTGACCGATTCCGCGTTTATCATGGGCAGTATGGGCGCTGTGGTGGGAGAAAAATTGACCCGGCTGATTGAACGGGCAACAGAACAGGATTTGCCTTTGATCATCGTCAGCGGCAGTGGCGGGGGGGCACGGATGCACGAGGGGATTTTGTCGTTAATGCAGATGGCTAAAGTCTCTGCCGCGTTGGCAAAGTACAGCGAAGCGGGCGGACTTTTTATCTCCGTGCTGACCAATCCGACGATGGGTGGCGTGGCAGCCAGTTTTGCCTCCCTCGGCGATCTCGTATTTGCCGAACCAAAGGCCCTTATCGGATTTGCGGGTCCCCGCACCATTAAGGCAACGATCCGCATCGCATTGCCTGAGGGATTTCAGACAAGCGAATTTTTACTGCAGCATGGATATATCGATCGTATTGTGCGACGCGTCGATCTGAAGAGTGAAATTGCTCGCGCGATCGATTATTGTGGCAAATAGGGATTTTCCACTCGGACGTCCTTACCCGTTCGTCCTACGGTTATTTTCGATCGGTCTGTTATCGGCCATCCCATTGTCACGATCAGCCACACCCTCTGGGGGCGAAACGATGCATTGGTGGAAACGTTTTCGAATGCTGCGGGCAAATCGGCGAGTCAATGTGGAAGACCGCTTCGAGTTG
Organism: Planctomycetota bacterium; assembly: GCA_036146215.1. GTDB lineage: Bacteria > Planctomycetota > Planctomycetia > Pirellulales > UBA7805 > UBA7805. The sequence goes on along the minus strand of JAYYJN010000322.1, from coordinate 4,341 downwards.
ATTCGTGAAGCTGCGGCCGGAACGATGTCCAGATTTTATATGGCTCGAGACCGAAAAACGGACAGCGTGGTTGGCCTGAAGTTGATCGATAATGAAAAAATTAAAAAATTTGAGGCCCGGTTTGCCCGACTCAATAAACCGAGCGAAGGGGAGATTGCCTCTCAATTTGTACATCCTGGAATTGTCCAGACGTTAGAGTATGGCAAGACAACTACCGGCATTTCCTATGTGCTGATGGAATATCTGCAGGGTCAGGGTATGAATACACTGATTCACGTGCAGGATGCACTTTTTGATCGTCATCTGGGTGATCTGTTAAGACAGATGGCCGCAGCCCTGCATGCAGTCCATACGGCGGGATATATCCATCGTGACTTTTGCCCGCGCAATCTGATTGTTTCCCAAGACAGACAAACCGTGAAACTGATCGATTTCGGACTGACTCTTCCCGATCGCGCTGAATTTTGCCGTCCCGGTAATCGCACCGGCACACCGCTCTACATGTCGCCGGAAATCGTCCGCCGCAAAGTGACCGATCGCCGTGTTGATATTTTCTCATTCGGTGTCAGTGCATACGAAATGTATGCAGGCTCTTTGCCCTGGACAGCATCGGTGGTTACCGGCAAGGCTGCCATGGAGCACGATAAACCAGCGACGCCGATCGAGAGTCACTGCCCCAACCTTGATCGGCACTTAGTCGATTTGATTCATCGCTGTATTGCTGCAGATCCCGCCCGTCGACCTCAATCAATGGGTGAGGTAGAAGCCGAACTTGCCCGGCTGCACGCCTGAACCCCCCGAACGCGATGCGTAACACCGCCGCAGGCGGCCCTTGGCAGACGGTGGCCGTACGGGCTAAAATGAGATGCTCGCGTAGTGGAAATGTCTCACCAGGCGTTCCGCGGATCGGCGAGATCCCTGTTTTTCTTCTGCCGCTGGGTGTTTGAAGAGAATCACCCGCCAACATTCAAGAAGAGACGCTTGCTCAAGAGGTAGCACCGATGACGATCGATAAGAGTCTGAAAATTCGCCGAGGAATGATTCGCACTCGAAATGTGCTCACGCGGGCTGAACGGATCGAAAAATTGCGTGACACCGATCGTTGGCAAGAGGGTGATTCACCCACCGGCTTGGCGAAGGTCCGAGTTCAGACGGTCGTGATTAAGAAGAAAAAGAAGAAGAAGGAAGAGGAAGCAACCGAAGAGGGCGAGGCCAAATCATCAGAGGGCTAGTCAGCGACCGAGGCCCCATTCTTTAATTTCCTCTTGCGCTTTGATTTCCTCTTTCGCAAAGCGCTCCGCACTATTTGGTACACCATCAGCGCCTACTTTTTACTTCTTACCTGTCATTCGGTTCTGGTGATGCCGGGCATTCCCCACCAGAATCTCCTGCGTGCGATTTTTCCTTACCGTTATCAAGAAGCTTTGATCAATTGCAATGAAAGTCAATCGATCTGACAGTATGAGAGTGCAAGCAGGGCATACCCGGTCACAAGGTTCGGATCCGCTTCTAGCCATCGAGACTGACTATTGATCCAGGAACCGTCTGCTTGTTGTTCGCTGGCGAGTTTGTCTGTTAATTCTTTCCGCCAGTCATGCGGTACGCCTTTGCCATCGAGAAACGTTTTTTCGCCGATCGCGTCAAGTGCTTTGGCGAAGGTATGGTAGTAGTAATAAAGCCCTTGTTGCCCAAGTCCAGGGTTTTGATCGAGACGATAGTTTCTGCGGATCCATTCGGTCGCAGCCTTTACCCGAGCATCGTCAGCCGTCAGTCCAGCGTAGATTAAACTTTTCAGACCCATATAAGTCATCGAGCCGTAGCTCCGTAATCCGTGTTCCTCTTCACTCTTACCCTCCGGCCATTTTGCTTGGCTACTGCCTCCTGCTGCACCCGTGTAATAAAAACCACCATCCGGATTTTTAACCGACCATTTTGTGTCATTGTGCTCGGTTTCTAGGTTCTGGCAGCGAGAAACGAAGATCAGTGCCTTACGAAGCGCTTCGTCGTCCGGGCCGGCGCCAGCCGCAACGAGTGCATCGATCATAATTCCGGTATTCGACAGATCGGGTCGCTTATGCTTCCCAAATCCGGCCCCACCATAAAAAGGATCTGAGGGTGCCCGATCGTTGGGCTCACCATATTGCAATCCTTTCAGAAAACGGTCGGCATCGCTGACAATTTTTTTAAATCCCCCGGGCTGTCTTTTTTCGGCCTCTGCAAAACACATCACCGCCAAGCTGGTTTCATAGTTGCGATAGATGCTTCCCGAAGCGTAAATGCCGCCGTCCGGCTGAATAAATTTCCGTAGATAATCGAGGCTGCGCGACACGAGCGGATCCTCTGGCGAGTATCCGCTTCGCAGTATGGCTGTGGTGATCAGAGCCGTAACCCCGGGCCCGGAGCCCGCACTGTATGAACCATCCCTTGCCTGGCCCTGATTCTGTAGATAGCGAACTCCCCGCTGTACGATCTCTTGGTGTAATTTTTTAGTTGCCCCGGAGTCGTCTTTGGCCTCATCGGCAGCGGCAGTAACAGCAGTCAACCCTACAAAAGCAAGAACAGCGAAGCCATGCAAGGCCAAGTGTATTCGACCAGCCTTAAAGTAAGATGTGTTTAATTGCACGACAGCGACTCCTAAAGGTTGAACACGGTTGTGGGCTGCGGTCCGATTGCATTATCGATCGCCCCATTGTATCGACTTTGTTAGGAACCGGCCAACTTTTCAAGTGCCTCTGGTGGGACTCCATCGGCAAGCAATAAAAGAGCAGGTTGCATCAAGCATGTTAGGACACGATTGCCAGAATGTCGCCTTCACTCATAATGAGCAACGATTCACCGTCCACTTCGACCGCCGTTCCCGAATATTGTGAATACAAGACACGGTCTCCCTCGGTCACCTCGTGATCCGACCGTGAGCCATCTTGATTTAATCTACCGTCACCGACTGATAGAATGCGTCCCTGCCTTGGCTTTTCCTGAGCGGTGTCCGGAAGCACGATGCCGCCCGCCGTAGTTTCCTCGGCTTCCATTGGTCGCACCACGACCTTATCTCCCAAGGGTATCAACTTCATCGTTCTATGAACTCCTAAAAAACATTGCAAAACAGAAAATGGGTTTGCTTGAATAAAGCAAAAATTAAATTACTTTAAGGGCCATCAGCAATAAAAATACTGTCCACAGCAACAATGCCAGGGTACTTAAAATCAATTTTAAGCACGATTTTTTTTCCACCATTATCGATGCATCAACCCGTTGGCGATAATTGATGACTGCTTTGTTTATTCGTTTACACGGGGGATGCTAAAATTATCCACCAGTTCCCGATCAAAATCAAAAACGTTTTCAAAATCCTCTAATTTGTCGCGATCAGTTTTTTTCATCTGCCCGATTTCAATCAGATTAAAGACGATATTTCCGAAATCAACGGTTCGGTAGACGCCCCAACTGTTTAGCACACATTTTGCCATGTAACCATATTGTTCAAGTGCTAGACTGCGAATGGCACGGCATAGTTCCTGCCCCGTTACGTGTCGTTCTGCTTCGTCTGAACTACTTTGTGATTTTGCAGCCATCTGTTCTAGGCATTCAATTTCTTCATCGACATCGGCATCGGCGATTTCCAGTTCTTCCGACAGAAGCAGTTGTTCAATCTCTGCCGCTTCTGTCTCGTCGGACGCATCTTTCTTTTCACACTCCATCACTGTGTGTGCATGGTTAAGTGCCTCGAAGACAAAGGTGTAAGCATCCACACCGTAACGTCCATCTTCGCGGGCAAGTTGGGAAATCGGATGATTTGGATCGAGCATGGAACAAACGCGAACTTCGCTATGGCAGGTGCGCTAGGGGTCGGACAAAGGTGATCGAAGCGTAGTTTAATAGAGTCCGAATTTTATCAAATTTCGCCGCGGTAAACACGCACAGTAACTCGAAAATTAAGTGACTCCAGAAGTGCCCAGAAGCACCTGCTATGCCTTTTTTTGCAAACTCCGAGGGATATTTTGATTCAGAGCGGTGAGAAAACAGACCCGATGCGGTTGGCTCGACGAATCAAGATTTGCCGATGATCGAGAGCACCTCGTCACTGTGAATCATGATTTTGCGCATATCTTCGGTTTGAATAAGCAACTGACGAGCAAGAATTTCATGCCCCAATACCTTGCCCCGCCCTTTTTCGGTGACAATGGCAGATCCCACCGGTGGTAATTCCTGCTTGAGTTCCTGATACGTTTCATACTCATAACGCAGACAGCATTTGAGTCTGCCACAGCGGCCTGATATTTTGCTGGGATCGAGTGTCGCTTTTTGCAGTTTCGCCATCTTCATCGAAACCGGGGGCATCTC
>JAYYJN010000321.1:0-2941 GCA_036146215.1 Planctomycetota bacterium | reverse complement strand
AAACTTGGTGAAACGCGATTCAAAATGCTTTTGCGGATAGGGTTGCCATCCATACTCGCTGACCAGAAGGTTCTTTGCGTCCTGCTTGACATAATCGACATAGTTGAGTGGGCGCGCGACCTTGATGCCCCTAAAAATCGGAAGCCAAACCTTGTGCCAGATGATTGAAGTGAGCGGAAAATCCTTAAGTTTACCGGCGCCAAACTGTCTGAAAATGTCTTTCACCTGCCAAGAGTCCGATTGGTAGTACATCCAGTCGAGAGGGTTTCGCACACACTCGGTGGACAGGTTTGCCCCGGTCAAAATATGTTTCACGCCGTGTTTTGATGCAAATTTATACATGGTCGCAAAAAAAGCATGGTCTTGCGGTGTATCGATATGCGGCACGCCTGCCTTGAAGAAAGCCAGTTGCAGCTCCCGCATCTCTTTCCAGTTGATCACCTCAGTAAACAGATCAAGATTAAGTCCCTCAACAAGCTTTTCGATATTGCTCACAGCGATGTCTGAATTCCAACCAGCGTCGACATGAAAAATCAGTGGCTTCAGACCGAGTTCAGCAACGGCAATATGAGTGAGGTAGGAACTGTCAAAGCCGCCGCTGATCCCGATAATGCAGTCATATTCGGCACCTTGCCTGTCCGCCTTTATCCGCTTTACCAATGCATCAAGCCGAGACCGCCCCTCTGCGCCGGTATGCCAGTTCTTCAAGGTGTGGCTGAAATAGGTTCGACAATGATCACAGACGCCATTCTCGTCAAACGTAATGGCCGGGTCCGTGGTGTCCATGACGCAGTTCGTACAGGTAATCACGTTATGATTTTTCATCGAGCTACCAAAACGGGTGGTGGTTCTACTTGAAGATGATCCAATCTGGATCGACGATTCTGAAATTTTTCAGCTTCTTTTCCTGAATGAACTCGACAAAAGCCAAGAGCACACCCTGCTGGTCAATGTCGTGACCTGCTATGATCCCGCCTTCCTCGACCAGATCAAAGTAATCATACAAGTCCTTCTTCACAGCCTCGTAGGAGTGGTCTCCATCGATATAAATAAAATCAAATGTCCCCTGCAAATCAGCGCGTGCATCCGAGGACAACTTCTTGACCCAATCGATTTTGGTTTCATGATTCCTCAATCGCTGTCGGGCCTGCCGTTCCATCAGCGCCAACCTTGACTTCGAATAGTCATCATATCCGTCGGCAGCAGTGTCATAGGGATCGATCGCCTTGAATTCCGCAACATCCAACCTTGTCAGAATATCGAGGGAATTATGACCAGCAGCACAGCCAACTTCTATCACGCGCAATTGTTTCTTTTTACCCTTCGCAACCATCAAGGTGGAGGGCCTTGAGTAGGTTGCCCGCATGAGTTTGTAGCCGGTGTTTCGGCCAATGAAATAATTTATGCGCATCAGGTAGCGCCTTAAGAACCGATACAAGTCAATCTCCACTAAGGATTGTCAGAGAGTTTTGGAGGAAATTCGTTTCGCAAACTAGCAAAAAAGACACATCGCCTGACTTCATTATAGATGATCCAGATGGCTCTTCGCCGGGCGCACATCTGGTGACGAAATTCGCCTTTTCGTAAAATAGCGGTGGATTCGCACCGGTAGTCGACGAATCTTCCCGCCTACATAAGTTTTGACCCTAATCTAAACCGTCTGCCCTGACTGAATTACGCGCCACTCCTACCCCTATCTCATCAAATTTAATGTTCCACGCCGCTTCGTCACCAATGCGCATCCTGTTGTCGATTAACCCGTATTCTTTTGACGTCTTGACACCGTTGATTTCAATTACGGCGTCTTCGGGAGCAGCCTCCGGATGATTGGTACGCATGCTAGCTATCTGAGCAGCCTTGCGTTTTCTTGTATTTAACAACCTCCAAAATTTCAGTATCAAGGCCAATGCACGGTTACTGACTGTCAAGCCCCTAACTGGCTCTCCCCCAGACCGGCAGTCCTGAATGTATTGCGCCAAATATTCCGCATACTTTTGACACCGCTGACCATCTAATTCACCATAATGACCGCGCAAATATTCGGTCTGGACGTCATTCAAACTCGTCTTGCCGCTCTCCTCATCTGAGTCGAGCAAGTCTTGCAATTCGTGCGCAGAACGGACGATGAAATGCGGCACACATTTATGTTCATCCCCGTAGGTCTTTACAGTCAAATCAGTGTGAACCTCGACCGTTGGGAGACCAAACATCACTGCTTCGGCAGACGTTGTGCAATAATTGTTACAAACGTGGAGGTCTGACATTGCCAACAATGTGGAAATTGGCTCCCTGGTCATCAGCGCAATATTGGGCGAATTAAGGCTTTGAATGAATTCCTGCCAGTGGATGACGCTCTCATTAGGGTGCGGCTTGACCACAAGGTTCCAACCCTCGCGATCAACGAATGATCTTATAATCGCTTCGTTCAAATCCTTTAGCTTGAGACTGTTTTCAACAATCAGCGAATAGTCTGCACCATATTTCAGTGACCGCCTTCTTCGGCCTTTTTTTAATTTCCACCGAGCGGCGCCGAAATGAGACTCCTGACTTGCTGTTGCCAACGTAACCGTACGACGCTTGGGGTCGAGATCATAACGAGCCAAAAGTTCATGTCTTGGGGGCAACAGTCCACGGAAGTTTTTTGAAAGAAAGTCGGTGCGTGGACATCCAAGGACAGCGTAGCTGATGCCGGCCACGTCCATATCATCCTTATATTGCCGCATATAAGGCTCGTTCCAAAATAAATACAAGTCGGGGTTGAGCAGGATTCTAACCTTGTAATTATCCTCCTGAGGATTGCCTTCCGTGTCCATAACAATAATTCGGCGTCTCTCCTCCCTAAACTTAAGTAGTTGGGCAAAATCATAATTCGCCTTTGGGATAACAATGAATCCTGGATTCAACTTCTGAATGAAATAATTTTCTTCGTTAAGCGGACAAA
>JAYYJN010000320.1:0-5708 GCA_036146215.1 Planctomycetota bacterium | reverse complement strand
GCGCCCGACACAAGGGTCCGGCTACCCTTGAAGGCGACCGCTGGGAAGGTGACTCGATAAAATCCGATTCCAAAACCTGGTTCGCGCGACCGATCCGCGATTGGCCGAGTGTCCAGAAAAAGTGCAATTTGATCGCCCGGTACAACCTCGTCATCTGACACCTGAGCAAAAAAATAAATCTTGTTTTCATCTTTGGAAAAATCAAACGCCACATCGGCATCGCCTCTGCCTTGCCAAGCTCCTTCCGGGCCCACAATCAGAGGTGCGTCGGGCAGCGAATGCTTCAGCTTCCGCCAGTCCTCGGCGTTACCGTCCAGCACAATCGGACCCTGTGCGTTGGGGCATGCGTATCGTCGATCGATCACCACCGGAATCGCCACATCGGCCTGAAGTGGATCATCACCCTCAGTTTCAACACGAGCGCGAAAAATTGTGCTGCCCAGGTCCGCCACAGGGATCGACTCATCGAATGAAATGCTGATCGATAATCGATCCGTTTTGCCTTTTGTTGCCGTGAGCGTTAAGTCAACCGGTTGCTGGCTGAGACCACGGAGCGGTAATCCCTCGATCCGCCCCTTAACCCGCACTGGTCGATCAAAATCGTTGATCAACCGGATATCAATTTGCCCCTGCTTAAGCCCCTCATCGGGGCGCAGGAGGATCGGAGCAACTTCAACTTTTGCATCTCGCAAAAATTTGCGAAATTGTGCCAACTTTGTCTCTGAAACTCTGTCTCCAGGGACAATTCCATCAAGCAGCAAATTGACAACGTATGGTCCCTCGGGCTCCATCGTGAGCCACATAATATGATCAAACTCGCCGTAAGGAACCCCTCGCAACCTGGAACCACCTCCCGTCGTTGCCAATTGATAATAGGTCGCCCCGTTGCGATGAAACTGCGCGTAGTGATGCGAATGTCCCGCGAATACGGTGTGCTTGCGACCATGCAATAATTTTTCCACCGCTGGCCACTGCGTCTTATCAAACATGCCGAACGACTGATACCGCTCAGAAATAAACCAGAGGGGCTTATGCAAGAAAACTAGAGTCCAACGCGTGTCTCGCGATTTTTCCAAGTCGTTTTTCAGCCATGCAAGCTGCTTGTCACCGATGCGGAAGTTGGGGTCTTCCGAGCATAAACAAATAAAGTGGACCCCTTTGTAGTCGAACGAATACCACTCCGGGCCGAAGTGTTCCCTCCACACTTTATGCATCATCGGGTTAGTCAAATCGTGATTACCGGCCACGAAAAAAAATCGCATCTGTAATCGATCGATAAAACCCAAGAATTCCTTCCACTCTTTTTGTACTTGGGCCTCATTTTCAGTGTATCCCTCAATCAGATCACCGACCGACATTACAAAATCGGGGCGGAGCAGATTAATGCTCTCTACCGCTTGCATCCAAACTCCGGGCCGATGTCCGCCAGTGCGATCAGTCATGATCGCGATATGAAACCGGGAGGGATCATCCAACACCGGTTTATCCGACCACGGATGAGGCCCCTTCAGATTAGGAAGGATCATGCCAGGCGGCACTGACTCCGACTTTCCCACAGATTCAGCATGCTCCTCGGGCGGATGTGCTAAAACCAACTCCGAACAAAAGAGCAATGGGAAAAAAGCAAAAAATACCCTCGTGATTTTCATGCTGCAAAGCTGCCTTTCATTCCACCTGATCAATCAACGTCAATGGCCTATCAACTGCTTTCTCAAGCAGAGCCATCCGGCCCGCGACTTGCACGCCTTGGAAATCAAACGGCACTCCCGTTTCGCTACTCAGGACCATTTTTTCGCTGTTGTCTTCCGCGATGAGTCGAACCCCTAAAACACCCTCGGGCAAATTTTTAACTTCGATAATCTGCTTCCATTCCTGACGATCCGGGAAGGACAAAACGTCAACAAAATCAACGTCTTTCCCCTTTTGACCCAGAACTAACGCCTCTTTGGTCTTTCCTTGTAAATCCGCGTGACCGGTGGCGACCGCAACCGCCCCACTCGAAAGCAGATCGATTTGCATCAGACCACCGGAAGTGTCGAATTGCATTTGGTCTTCGCCCTTTGCCTCACCACGACGTGGCGCAAGGAGATGCTGATAACCCAAACTTTTTGACAGAGGTTCATCAGACGCCTTGCTGAGGGGAATCGTGCTATGTGCCAGCGTTCCATCGATGTGCAGTGCAAAGTCATAGGTGTGCTCAGACGCACTACGACAGCGATAGAAATCCACGATCGTCGAGTCAACGAGTGCGACCGCACGGCTTAATAAAACTCCCTCGTAAGCTGCGTCACATTCAGCACCAAACGCTTTGAAATCCTCTCCCGCGCGAAAGAAAAGCGGACGCCCTCGCGCCTGTTTGCCGTTCCTTTCGACAACCCAGGGATCAGGAACATCCTGAGGATATTGCGAAACCTCATCGACCGTGACCGTGTTGTGGGCAATCGATTGTCGATCCCAACTCAGAAAATCTTCGTGACCGTAACTGTGGTATCGAACCTCGGGAATTACTAGATGTCCGCCGGCGGATACTGTGATCGCTAGCAATTCCGGATGTGTATGCGCCGACCCCCAATCGCCATAGGTCATCTGCACACCGATCGATTTTGGATCGATGCCTTCACGAAGGACCGTGATCCCTCCGTTTGGCAGGAGCGTGCAGTTATTTTCGTGTCGACCGGTGACACCCACCGTGGCATCATCGCCATGATCAAACTTACCCTCCGGTAAATCGGGCACCAACCAAAGCAGTTCCAATGGCCCGAGCGGTCGTCGCGGGGCGTCACCAGTTCGATCGGCCTTTGCTTTTGCTTTCGCGATTTGTTCCTTAGTCAGATAGCCGCCACCCGCAATCGGGCGGGCAAATTTAACGCCACGACGAAGTAGCCACGCGTATTTTGGATCCCCATAGGCGCGATATGCCGGTTCGTAGCACCGTGTCCGCTCAAGTCGATCTGCATACGAATTACCGAGTCGCACGAGCGATCCGTCGCTAAAGGCCTCGTAGAAGGGGGAATCAAAAATTGCCTTGACCGTTTTTTTACCCGTTTCACCGAAGGTGCGTTCTATATCAGCACCCGCATCAAAGGGATGGCCATGAACTTCCAAGTTCCAAAGATCCATTCCGTTGTGCCTCGCTACTTCAGCAATCAGTGCGTATGCATCTGCCGTGTAAAGCTGATAGTGGACCGACCGCTCATAAAAGACGCCATCTGCAAGGATCGACCAAGCAACATGTTGCACAAACCCGTCACGGATGAGCCGTTGCTCTTCGTCCCAGAACCCATTGATCGCTTCATCGATGAGTTCACGATCTCCGATACAAAATCCAAGAATCGCTACACCTGCAATGGCTCGACCGCGCCAGTTGCTACGATAACGGTGATTGCATTGCCGCATCGCCTCAGCAGATGGCTTAAAAACGTCCTGTTCGATGGCCTGCTTCTCTGCATCGGTGAGTACACCTGAGTTATAGATCAAGTCGTAAGCCGATGCGGCATGGATGGCCCAGTCACACTCCCCGAGGGTTGAGTCGGACGCCTTACCCTTCATGCCAGTAACTTCATACTTGGGAAACAGTGGCACATAAGCATTGAGTATTTTTGCCGCAGCCTCTGCAAAAGGTTTTTCCCCCGTCAACGCATAGGCGACCGCATAACTGTGGGCCTTTCGGGCAATACCCACATTCGCACCACGGTTCGTGGTGGGCAGTTCTGGGTCGTTGACCGATTTTCGTAAGTCTTCCACCGTTACATTCAGATATTTGCCCAACCAAGTCTCTTGCTCAGACCATTTTCGCAATTGGTCAATTTCTTGCTGATTAACAAAAAGTCGGGGATGCGGAGGGAGCGGATCGGGCGGCATAACGCGCGGATACTTTGATTCCGCCACTCCAAGGGTGGCCATGAAAGAAACCAAGCAGAACATCAAAATAGAGCGTGTATTCAAGAGTAGGGTTCCTTATTTGCCTTACGTCATCTATCGCGCATCTATCCAGAAGATCAGCAAGGCGATGGCGTAGCGCATTTTGGTGGGGTAGGACCGACCTGGACCAATTAACGGAATTCGATCGGTGATCCGCAGTCGCAGTATAGTCGATTTGTAACCGCTCTGAACTTCCCCCCAGGAGTACGGTGGCTTGTCCTGCATGCACATTGAGATATAAACGCAGAGCTATATTTACTTTGGCAACACTTCCAGGAACTTACCCATGTCACACTTGAATCTCGCTCGGTTTCTCACAACCGTTATGGCAATAGCCGCGTTTTTTTTCGAGGGATATTCCTCCTCGATAAGTGCAGCCACATTACCATCCCACGTGGAAATCTTCGCTGATGGTTCTACACCTGGAAGCGACTCTTTGCCTCAAACTGAGGAACTCCGCTACCCGACCGGTATCGATTTTGATGCAGACGGCAATGCCTGGATTGTTGAACTCTCAGGGGGTCGCGTGCTGGGGGTTCGGCCGTCAGGGAAACTTTTCGTGTTTGCCGGAACGAAGAACGGCGGATATGAAGGAGACGGGGGTCCAGCATCGGAAGCAAGTTTCAATCATTTGCATAACCTGGCCATCAGCCCAGAAGGCACATTCTTCCTTTCAGACAGTTCCAACCATTGCATTCGTGCAATTGACTCCAAAGCGGAACGCGTTGAGACTTTTGCCGGCAGCAACGAGGCTGGATTTGCCGGCGACGACGAATCGCGAAACAATGCCCGGTTCCGGGAGCCGATCTGTGTCACGCTGACCCCGGACTCGAAAAAACTTCTGATTGCCGACATCCGCAATTATCGCATCCGGCAGATTGACCTTCTTACAGGGCAAGTCAACACGCTCGCAGGCAACGGTCAGCGGGGCACACCGCAAGAGGGAGCACTGGCGAAGGAAAGCATGCTGTTAGACCCGCGTGCCGTGGCGGCCGATTCACGCGGAAACATCTATGTTCTGGAACGGGCCGGTCATGTTTTGCGAATGATCGATCCCGAGGGTCGACTCTTCACGGTTGCCGGCACCGGAAAGAAAGGCTTTCGCGACGGGCCGGCAATGGAAGCGACCTTCTTCGAGCCAAAACACATCTGCGTCGATGCCCGAGACCGCGTTTTTATTGCGGACGATAAAAATAACGCCATTCGCCTCTACGATCCGCAGCGAGGCGAGGTAGTCACGGTCCTCGGTGGAGACGGCGAAGAAGGCGTTCTCAAAGGTCCCCATGGTGTCTGCGTGCATGCAGATGGTCTGTACATTGTCGATAGTGGCAACAACCGGGTGCTGAAGATGGATATCGCCGACGACACAGACTGACACTGTCTATGGCAATTTTTGGTTGGATCACCGCCGGCAAACCTGCGGGGACAAGCTGATAAAGCGATATTTTCGTATGGTTCTTCCCGGCCACCCGGCACAGTACACTGTGAATAGCTGGGACCTGTCTCTATGCGTGGCTATCAACCTGCGGACACCCGATGCAACGATTCCATTCTCGCTGGCTGATTTATCTCGTGCTACCGCTTTTAATCGGAACGTTTATTGGCGTCTTTATTCTTGCGCCGGTGAATGAATTTGCCGATTTCCACGAGCACAGAAATTTTTATGGAGATAAGTACGGGAATTCGGCTTGGCGGTATGTTGCCGCAAGGATGCAGCAAGCACTCAATGGACAAGCTCCTTGGAAACTCACCTTTTTCGGATTGACTGGTGCATTTTTAGGACTCAT
>JAYYJN010000319.1:0-4263 GCA_036146215.1 Planctomycetota bacterium | reverse complement strand
ATCCGGATCTCGGGATCGGTATCGGTGATCCGCTGGTAGAGTGGGCTTTGATCTGCGTCACCCGGCACAATGCTCGTTGCCGAGACGGCATCAAACTGATCGAGTCGAAACTCCGCCTGTCGCTGCTCGGCATCCGGTCCGTGACATTTGTAGCAGCGATTGGCGAGGATCGGCTGAATGTCCCGACCGAAATGGATACTTTCCTTTGACGGCGAAGCACTCTCCGCCTGCCCCGATTCGACGAGGATGCACAGCAGCACGAGAGATCGGCACAGGAGAGTCGTCAAGCAACTGCGCCCGACGCACCGCTGCGACAAGGTCCGAGGTGCACTGATAATCATGCATAAATTGGAAAGAGCATACCCTGGCATGGTGCTCATTTTACTGCAATTCCGCTGATCCTGCACACTGCAGCAGATCGCAACCGGGGCCGGTGGATGCGATTCGGGAGTCCTGACCGGCGGTCTTTCTGCTCAGTCTGCCCCTGTTTTCTTAGTGCCCCGCGGTTCGGAGCCGAACGGCCGGGAGCGCACGGTCCTTCAATGCGGCACGCGCTTTGCGGTGATTCCACCAGCCGATCCGGGTTTTCTCCAGCCGCATTTCGCGCAATTCGGGCAATCGGTCAATCAACTCCAGGCACTTTTTGGTAACCGGTGTGCCGCTTAAATCCAACTGCTGCAGATTTTTAATTTTCGCCAATTTTAGCACCGACGCATCGGAAACATTGCAACCGGGCAACTCGAGTCGGGTCATGCCCACCATGATCGCAGGATTTTTTACCAGGGCTTCAATAAGCGTGTCGCCCTCTTCGGAATCCTCCAGACGGACCGCAAGGATTGTTTCGGTAAGTTGGGCAAATTCGCCGAAGGACTGTTCCAGCCAATCGAGCGCGTTGGTCGTCACTTCTGCCCCGAGTCGATGCAGCACATCGACCACATCCTGCATGACAACATAACTGTCAACTTGATCGGCAATCCATTCCCGCCGATCAACGCGTATCTCAAGATGCTTGCTCGCGAGATCAAAGGCTTCCTGCAGTTTCGTAAAATCTTCTCGTGACCCACCATGATCCGGGTGAACCTGCATCACGCGATCCAGATATGCCTTTTTTACATCTTCCATCGCATACGGTGGAGATAGTCCCAGCACTTCCATGTATTCCGGGCGGTCCGCTCCGCTGTCTTTAGCCATAATGTTGCTCGATTTCAGGAGGAAAACGGATAACTGGATTTTCCCGCCCCTATACCGCCGATGCAAGCCCCGTTACGGCACTGCTGCCGCGCGGCTTTTTGCGGTTCCTGGCGATTATTGGTTTTTATGCCAACAACGGCCTTACAACTTCGCCGTGCACGTCGGTCAAACGGAAGCGACGTCCTTGGAATTTGAAGGTCAGTCGCTCATGATCGATACCGAGCAAGTGCAGCATCGTGGCTTGGAGGTCATGAACGCTCACCGGATTTTCAGCAACGTTGTGGGCAAAGTCGTCTGATGCCCCGTAGCTCATTCCCGGTTGGATACCCCCGCCCGCCATCCAGATCGTAAACGCGTAGGGATGGTGGTCGCGGCCCCAACGTTTGGTGTCAGCAATTTTACCTTGCAGAAACGGTGTCCGTCCGAATTCACCGCCCCAGACGACAAGTGTGTCTTCCAGCAGGCCCCGTTGTTTCAGGTCCATGACCAGAGCCGCGGAGGGCGCGTCGGTATCGGTACACTGAATGGCCAATTGCGAATTGAGATTCCGGTGCTGGTCCCAACCGGCATGCATCAATTGCACAAACCGCACGCCCCGCTCCGCCAAACGACGCGCCATCAGGCAGTTGTAGGCGAAGGATCCCCGGCGATGGACGTCGGGTCCGTAGAGGTCGAGGATTGATTGTGGCTCATCGGAAAAGTCGGCCAATTCCGGAATCGACATTTGCATTCGGTAGGCCATTTCATATTGCGCGATCCGTGTGGCGATCTCTTCATCGCCAAAGGCATCCAGTTTCAGCGAGTTCAGTGCATTGACCGTATCGAGCAAACCGCGACGCATGGTGCGACTCATGCCCTGGGGATCGGACAAATAAAGAACCGGATCGCCGGAGGGGCGGAATTTCACACCTTGGAATTTTGACGGTAGAAAACCACTCCCCCAGTAATAGTCATAAAAAATCTGTCCGCAGGAAGCCTCTTTGTCACGCGAGGTCATTACGACAAATCCGGGAATGTCTTCCGAGTCGCTCCCCAGCCCGTAGTTCAACCAGGCACCCATGCTTGGCCGACCGGGCATTTCGGCTCCGGTCATGAAAAAGGTGATTGCCGGTGCGTGATTCACCTGATCGGTTTGCATCGATTTCACAAAGCAGAGTTCATCGGCAATGGCCGCCGTCTGGGGAAGCAGATCGGAGACCCAGGCACCGCTTTCACCCCGCTGTGCGAATTTCGCGATCGGCGCGAGAACCGGTCGCTCTTTCTGACCACCTGTCATCGTACTGAGGCGTTTTCCACCTTGTACCTCATCGGGAATCTGCTGCCCATGCGAAACCCGTAATTGGGGCTTGTAGTCAAACAGATCGACGTGCGAAGGGGCACCGTTCTGGAGCAAATAGATCACCCGCTTGGCCTTGGGACCGAAATGTGGAAGGCCGGCATCAGATTGTTCCGCCCCCGCCTCGCGTCCAAGCAGCGATGCGAGGGCCGCCGAACCCACACCGAGGGCTGAGCGGCCGAAAAAGGCACGTCGTGTCTGTTGCTGATAACGGGTGATCAAGGGATGCACAGGTTCATTCCTTGGTAAGCGTTTCGTCCAGATTCAAAATCAACGAGCAGATCGCCGTACAGGACGCATGGGCGATCGGGTCCAGGGCCTCGTCACGCGGTGATTCGCCAACCTCAAGCAATTGTAGCGCGTCTTCCGGTTGCTTGGCAAACATTTCGTATACGATGCGGTAACGATCAGTCAAAAGCTGTAGTTCCTTCGGCGTCGGCTTGCGTGCTGTAGCTCGCTCAAAGGCCCGCGCTAGTTGCAACTCCGGTTCGGCCGGTGCGACCTGCATCACCCAGGCCGCCAGGCCTCGCGCTGCTTCGACGAACGTGACGTCATTCAATGTGGTGAGTGCATGCAGTGGCGTGTTGGTAACGCTGCCTGCAACGTGACACGTTTGTCGTCTCGAAGTATCAAAAAACATGGTGGGTCCGACAATTCTGCGCCAGAACGTGTACAGACTACGGCGATATAATTTTTCGCCGCTGTCAGGCACATATTTTTTCTTGCCGAATGTTGCCTCGCGCCAGATGTTTTCGGGCTGATAGGGTTTCACCGACGGACCACCACGACGAGAAACCAACTGACCGCTGACTGCGAGCGCTTGATCGCGAAGCATCCACGAGGGCAGTCGATAGCGGGGGCCTCTAGCCAGCCAGCGATTGTCCGGGTCAGCCTCCCGCTGTGCCGGAGTCATTCGAGAACTTTGGCGGTAGGTCGCACTGGTGACGATCATCCGATGTAATCGTTTAACATCCCAACCACTTCGGCGGAATTCGCTCGCGAGCCAATCGAGCAATGCCGGGTGGGTGGGAGGCTGGCCCTGCGTGCCGAAATCTTCGGGGGTTGTCACCAGACCTTTGCCGAAGAAAAGTTGCCACTCGCGGTTCACGATCACTCGGGCCGTGAGGGGATTCCCTTCCATTAGCAGCCATTCAGCCAGGCCCAGTCGGTCGACCGGTGCATCCTCTGGCAGCGCGGGTAAGCTTTCGGGCACCCCGGGCGTGACGCTTTGCCCCGGTTTGTCGTAGATGCCACCGGTCAGCATGAAGGTCTCCCGCGTTTTCTCGCGCGTGTCCATCACCATCACCTTCGGCAGTTGATTGAGGAACCGCTGGCGAGCAGTGACTCGCTCGGCGAGCGACGTAAGGTCTGATGCATACTGTTTGTCGCTGGCCGAAAAAAAGTTTGCAAGCTTCCGTAGTCCATCACCGTCGCGTTCCGCGACCGGTTGCTTGAGGATGTTTGCAATCTCCTCGGGACGGTCTTCCCCGTTTGTGTCCTTGGCGAGGACGGTTTCCCTTTCCCGACGAGCAACGGGTGCGATGGCATGCTCGATCTCTGCCTGCAATCGTGCGCGTTGCTTCGCGTCTTGCGGCGTCTCGAAGGTGATGGTCGGACTCATCTGTCCGCTGCGACCGGCACCGGTTTCCGAAGTGTTGTTAAAAAATGCGTAGAAGCGATAATAATCTTCTGCAGAGAGCGGGTCGTATTTGTGGTCATGGCAGCGACAGCAGGTC
>JAYYJN010000318.1:0-16273 GCA_036146215.1 Planctomycetota bacterium | reverse complement strand
GTCGTCGACTGCTGCAATGTCAAACGTGGCGCTGCTCTGACCATCGAGGATCGTCACCGTGCCCGGCACGGTCGCTTCGCTCGTGTCGTCGCTGGTAAGGGTGACCACCAGGTCGCCGCTCGCATCGGTACGGGTGACCGTAGCGGTGGTGGCAGCCGTGCCGGCGTTTTCGGCAACTGAGGCGTCCGCGATTGCAACGCTGAGAACGAGCGGGATATCATCATCGGTCACATCGAGTGTATCACTCCCACCCGTAAATTCGCTCGCTGTGGCAGCGATTGTTACGGTCTGCGTTCCATCCACATCGCTATCATCGATCGCTGCAATGTCAAACGTGGCGCTACTCTGACCATCGGGTATCGTCACCGTGGAGGGCACAGTCGCTTCGGACGTATCGCTGCTGGTCAGGCTGACGATCAGATCACCCGACGTGGGACCCGTGCGTGTGACTGTGGCAGTCGTTGCAGTAGCGCCACCGTTTTCGGCAACCGAGGCGTCCGCGATTGCAACGCTGAGAACGAGCGGGACATCGTCGTCGGTCACATTGAGCGTGTCGCTGCCGCTGGCAAGTCCACTGGCCTCAGCCGTGATCGTAACTGTTTGCGTTCCATCCACATCGCTGTCATCGATCGCTGCAATCTCAAATGTGACGCTGCTCTGACCATCGGGGATCGTCACTGTGGCGGGCACAGTCGCTTCGGTCGTGTCGCTGCTGGTGAGGGTAACCACCAGGTCGCCCGAAGTGGAACCTGTTCGGGTGACCGTGGCATTGGTTGCCGCAGCGCCATCGGTCTCTGTAACCTCCTCATCCGCAATCGCGAGTGCGAGCAGACCACCACCGCTGAGCGGCCGGATTGCAAGCCCACCGAGGCTTAGATCACTGGTGCCTGTATTGGGTGTCACGGCGATTGCAATTTGCCCCGACGAATCCGCAATGATCGTTTCTGCAAACGACGAAAGGGACCTTCCACTGTCGCCTTGCTCACTGTTGATGTACAGGTTGCCTGCCGTCAGCGTTTGATCGAACACGGTCGCAGTGCCAGCGCCAGTGATTGTGACGCGTTGGTTGTTGACATAGCTGGAGTAATTTTCGAGACCAAAGACATAAATTTCATAGTTTCCGCCGGGCGTGAGGTCGCTGAAGGTCGCGGTGACCGGATCCGAGGAGGTGTAGATTTCACCATCCAAGCCACTGAGGGATTGGTCGTGCGTCGGCAATGTGGATGCAACGACTTCGGCGAGGAAACCGGTCCCGTCGCTGACCGAAAGAGTCACATCGATCGCGGTGGCGGTGCCGTCCTCGTTGATCAGATTGCTTTGAGAGTATGGGGCAGTGAAACTGTTGATCTGAGTCCAGTTGTTCGGTGCGGTGCCTCCCGTGGTGTCGAAATCGATTCCCACCAGCGCCGTGAGATCGTTATCGACGACGTTTACGGTCAAATCGTCGATTGAGAATGTGAGCGGATAATTCGCTGCATCGGCCGTACTGGTCACCGCATGGCTCAGCGCACTTGTATGATTGCCCTCTTCCGCGGCATCATCCACGGCCCGCACCGTCACCGTTTGTGCTGTCGTATCGCTAAAGTTGAAGACAGCGTTCGCGGCGAAATTAACGCCGTCGCCGCTGACCTCACTCTGGGTATCGGCCGTGACAGTGATTTGCACCGCACCGGCGGGCACTGAATCAAGTGCGATCGCATATGTATCGGTTGCCCCGTCTTCACTGACCGAGGTTCCTTCATCGGTCTCGGTAAGGGTGATCCCCGGCACATCGTTGTCCGCAATGGTCGCGGTCACAGAATCGATCGTCATGCTGGTGGGATAATCTGTCGTGTCACCCGAATTGGTGATGGCGTGACTGATCGTGCTGGTGTGGTTACCTTCCTGGCTACTGTCGTCGACTGCACGCACGGTGACCGTCTGGGCGGTCGTGTCGGTTCGGCTGAAGACAGCCGTCGAGGCAAAATTCACTCCGTCAATACTGACTTCGCTCTGCGCATCGGCACTTAAGGTGATTTCTACTGCGGCGGCGGGCACCGTTTGCAGCGATAGCTCGTACGTATCGGTGTCGCCATTTTCTGAAACATTCGTGCTGCCCTCACTCTCAGCCACCGAAACGCCAGGGCCACCAGCGGTGATCGTGAAGTCGCTGTCAGAGATATCGAAAAAGATGTTGCCAACGGCTTGAACTTTGAGACGAGCCTGACTGGTCGGCGTGTTGGGTACGGTGATGTTTTGCGAACCGTCGTTCGCGATACCCGCCGCGATCGTCGAAAAGGTTGAACCCCCATCGGTCGATATAAGGATGTCGACCGTGGCGACGTTAATCGACCCCGTGTTGGTACCTGCTACATCCCAGCTAACGGTTTCGATGCTGCCACCCGTCCAACTGACCGCCGAGTTTCCGGTGGTTACTTGAAACGGGCTACCTGTGTCGATCACCGTGACGAGCATGTCATCGGTATTGAACGCCGCCCCACCAGCGCGGTTGTCACGGACCACCACCCGGAAGTTCATATCACGATTGGTGGTCGGGAGGGTTTCGCCGATGGCGGTCGTTCCGGCGAGCAGGTCGGAATAGCGGGGAAAGACCCGCTCCGGACTGGTGGTGGGATTCCAGGAACGGAACAGCGGACTTGCACCGTTATCACCATCGTTAACACCTTGCTGTGCGCCCAGATCGCGTTGCTCCCAGGTGTACGTCAGCGTGTCGCCTGCGTCGGCATCGGAACCAGTCGCGGTGAGTACAAACGGGGTGGCTGCCGGAATCGTGTAATCGGCACCGGCATCCACCGTCGGTACGCTGTTTCCTGTGTTGGTGATCGTCGCTGCCGCATTTGCGTTTCCGTTGGTGATTTCGGCAACCATCTCGTCGAGGCTCACCGAGTGGAAGTAAGGGTCGCTGTTGGACTGCAGATTGTCACTGCCCATGATGCCCGCATAGCCCATGATCGTCGATGCGCTACCCGGTTCCATCGCAGTACTGGCATTGCGATTGCCGTTGTTGCCGTTGAAAGTGTGGTTAGCGCCGAACTGATGGCCCAGTTCGTGGGCCACATAATCAACGTCGAACGGGTCACCGATCGGCGATCCCTGACCGGTCACGCCGCGAGCCTTGGAGCCGGAATCACCGATCACGCCGAGTCCCGCCACGCCCCCACCGCCGGTGCTGAATACATGCCCGATATCATAATTGGCATCGCCGATCACACTGTCTACATTCGACTGATTTTCGCTCAGCATCGAAAAACCGTCGTTATTGCTATAGGGATCGGTCGAACCATCGGTATAGACGAGTTGGTCATTGTTGGCGACAAGAATCATGCGGGTCGCGATGTCGGTCTCATAGATGCCATTGTCCCGATTCATGGTCGTCACAATCGCCGACATGGCTCCTTCCACAGTGCCTCCATGGTAGGCGGTATACTCTCCGGTACACGCGACCGCCAAGTCATAGGTCCTCAGTTGCGTTCCGTGGGAAAGGAGGGGCCCGATTCGATTGTTGCTGAGTGTCCACTGATCGGTAGCCGATTCAGCGCTGCGATCAGTGTTATTGTCTGCCGAAACAGTGATTGCACAGTCTGGGCAGCAGCAGCCGCCGGCATGATCTCCGCTCGCTTCGTAATCTTGCGAGATATCGATGCCGACATCGTGTAGCAGACACTCAAAAGCATCGTCTGCATCGAGCAGGCAATCGGTTTTAAAATAACTGACATAGGGGCCATCCGCTTGCTGATGAAAGAACGGGTCGACAAAATAGGTTCCCTGAGAGGAGAGGACTTGCGCATGGAAACCTTGCGGCGTGAAGTCGAGTCGGACCGACGCGGTGGGATCATCGATGCCGCGGCCGACAAAGGTTTCAATGTTGGGAAATTTTGCGGCCAGTTCAGGTGCCATAATCGGCGATTCCCAGATCGAGAACTGCTCGAAACCACCCGCTGGTGACGGCAGGGTGAGAGTGCTTCCGAGTGCATCTGAAAATTCGAGAGGTGTGGCTGTCAGACGTTGGGCCAGCAGGTTCTGGTCGAGACTGAAACTCTTGCTCGCAGCGAGCGAGAGTGTGCTGGCACCTTCAGCAGCCGCCATTTGTACCGCGTCGATCGGTTGCCACAGACCACTTGAATCGATCGCATTCTCGGTTTCACCCCGATCAACCTGTTCTAAACCGGTTGGTGAAGCGGAAAGCACAATCCTCGGTTCGAGACGCTCTAGTTCGGGAGACGTTTGCGGATGATGGGGGAGGGGAGAGGGAGATGCGGGGGAAGGGCGGACGACTCGCAGTGCTCGCGCAACGAGTCTGCGAACCAGGTAGCCTAGGTCATACATTGGCAATACCAATCTGTTCCTCAGGGAGGCGGCATCCCAACCGTTGGCCCGCTATCGGGTTCGCCTCGAAACCCAGCGCAAGGCGGGTGATAGGACACGCCTCGCGTGCGCGCGATTTTATGCGAAAATTTGACCGCTTGCAAGAATTTAAGGCCGTATTTGTTCTTTTTACACCCAATTGCGTCCAAATTTTTGCCATTTGCTCAAACTCAGCCGATTCTCTACCTTCTTTGGTGCCATGGTGTGATGGTGTCATGGTGACATGCTCGGTGTTCTCCGCCGCGCGGCAACGCTCGGACGCTCAGATGCTTGGGCGATTGCATTCAAGACTGAACCGTCCCTGGTAGAATTTTTTACAGTGTCGCGAGTTGAAATATCGCGAATTGAAACGTGCCGCCACGTTCGAAACTGTGCGGTTTGGAAAAGGTCTTCTTCCGGCAAGCAGGTGTTCCTATGCGATCAATACGATGGGTTGCCACAGTCTCTTTTCTTCTTCTCACCGGTGGGCTTGGGGGGAATGTCGGGGGTCATGTCGTTGTGGGCGCAGAGTTGCCGAACATTGTGTTGATTCTTGCCGATGACATGGGGATCGGAGATCCCGGATGCTATAACCAGCACTCAAAAATTCCGACGCCCCATATCAATCGGCTTGCGCGAGAAGGTTTGCGGATGACCGACATGCATTCGCCGTCGGCGGTTTGCACGCCCACTCGGTACGGGCTGTTGACGGGCCGCTACTGCTGGCGTACCCGACTGAAGGAGAGTGTGCTTTTCGGTTACGACACGGCACTGATTGAATCGGGAAGATCTACGGTGGCCTCGATGGCTGCAGGCCGAGGGTATCGAACGGCTGTCTTTGGGAAATGGCACCTGGGACTCGGGGCAGGAGACAAGACGGATTACGGCAAACCGCTGACGCCGGGACCGCTGTCGATTGGCTTTGACCGCTTTTACGGGATTCCCGCATCACTCGACATGGCACCTTATGTCTATGTAGATGATACGCGGGTCGTCGAGTCTGCAACCGAAGAAATCGAATCGAGTAACTACGTTCGATTTGGGGGCAAGGGTTACATTGTGGGTGGCAAAATCGCGCCCAGTTTTCGCCACATTGATGTGCTTCCGGTGACCGTCGATAAAACCGTAGAGTTTATCGGCCAGCAGACTCAAGAAAATCCCTTCCTTGTCTACGTGCCGTTCTCTGCACCGCACACACCTTGGGTGCCGACAGACTCGTATACAGGAAAGAGTAAAGCAGGCACCTATGGCGATTTTACCGTGATGGTCGATGATGCGGTCGGTGAAATTTTAAAGGCTCTCGATGAGAAGGGCTTCAGCTCAAACACATTGGTGATTTTTACTTCCGACAACGGTGGACATTGGTTGCCACAGGACATCAAGCAGTATAACCACCGGAGCAATCTCCATCTTCGCGGTCAGAAGGCAGATATCCACGAGGGAGGGCACCGCGTGCCGTTTATTGTCCGCTGGCCTGGTGAGATCGAACCGGGAACGGTTCGCGGTCAATTGGGTTGCTTGACCGATGTCTTCGCAACCCTCGCTTCCATTCTCCGCAGGCCGCTTGAGTGGGGTGAAGGGGAAGACAGTTTCAACCTGTTGCCGCTCTGGCAGGCGGATAAACCGGTCCGCAACGCGATTGTGCATCACTCGGGTCGTGGAATGTTTGCGATTCGCCGCGGCGACTGGAAACTGATCCTCGGACTCGGCACCGGAGGTTTTACCGAGCCTTGGTGGAAGATCGAACCTAAGGCAGGGCAGCCCGCAGGTCAACTTTACCACTTGGGACGCGACCCAGGGGAAAAGGACAATGTCTATCTGCAGCATCCGGAAGTAGTGCAAAGTCTCAACGCGCTTCTGGATGCGTTTATGCAAACAGATCGCAGTCGATAAACCCTCGAATTTTATACTGTACGAACGGTCGAAGATATTTGGTTTTAACGCCCCCGAAAGGGTCTGCGCATCAACTAGCATCTAGGCTGTTGTCGCCCGACAATACAGCCACGCGGTGCGGCTTTTCGCGAATCGCATACTGCATCGCCTGCTCGGCTTCATGGAGGGAAAAATTTTTGGAGACCAACTTTTCCAGGGGGTAGCGGGTATGAGCCTCTTCGAGAAATTGCACGGCGCTGCTCAGATCTTCTGGTGCATAATTGTGTACCCCGCGAATGGTAAGCCAGCGACGCACGATCCATTCGGCAGAGACCGGCACATCGGGTGCCGGAAATACGGACCCCACCAGAACATAACGCCCGCCAATCCGCAGCAATCGGAGGCCCGCTTGAATTGAAGTAGCGGCACCGGAAAGCTCGATTGCCAAGTCTGCGCCGCGTCCTTCTGTCGTATCGTGAATGATCCGAGTGAGATTTTCGTCGCCATCAGCCACGGAGACTGTCTGCGTCGCGCCGAAGTGGGTTGCCTGCTCGAGCCGCTCGGGGTTGATATCGCTGACAATGATGTGCTTCGCACCACGTGTGGCGACAAGTGCCGTTGCCGAAAGCCCTAACATACCCGCACCCTGAATAAGAACCGTTTCGTTTGCGCAACCACCTCCGATCCGCAGTGCAGCTACCACCGTGGCCGTGGCGCAATTCGCCGGGCATGCGACCGCATCGGGGAGACTCGCCGGAATCCGCACAATCGCCGTACCGGCCGCAAGGTGGCAGTATTGCGCCAGGCCACCACTGAGCGGATGCTCATGGTTGATCGCTTCATGACCGTATTTGAACAGGCTGTCACATTTTGCAGGGAGATCGTGCGTGCAAAAGAAACACTTGCCGCAGCTTGCCGCAATCGACCAAGTCACGCGATCGCCAATGGTGAGCGTTTGGCCGGCGACATCGCAAGTTGGAACCTCAGGTAAACCGACTACCTCGCCGAGAATTTCGTGACCTAAAATAGTGGGGAGCGGGGTCGTACGACGGCCCTCATAGGTATGCAGATCGCTTCCGCAGATGGTGCAGCACGTGACTCGGATCAGTGCCTCTCCCGCGTTTAATGTTGGTAGCGGGTATCGCTGTGTTTCGAGTGGCTTCTCGGTACCCGTGAAAACCGCGGCTAGTGAAGACTCAGGCATGGGGTTCCTTGGGATATGGCGAGCCTTCGCTAAACTGAAGGGGACCGGTTATAGAGAATGCGTGTCTCCATCGTAACGACTGGGGGCGATCCTCAGAACCGGCCTGAAATTTTACATTCGATGTGAATTAAGCATGAGACGGAGAAATAAGACGTGATGAATCTGATGGTTTTTCTTCGTAGCGATTTTTGCCCCTTGGTGTACGCGTTGTTAGTCACCTATGTCGTTGTCTGCCTTGGTGTCAGTTGCCCGACAGACGGCATGGCCGCCGAACCGGAACTCCACTTTCGTGCACAGCGGTTGGTGCTCGACAATAACGAGGGTTGTGCAGTCGCCGATATTAACCGCGATGGGCATCCGGATGTGGTTGCCGGTAGGAGTTGGTATGAAGGTCCGGATTTTCGCCAACATCCGCTTCGCGAGATGCAGGCTTTCGGAAAAGACTATCTGGAGAACAATGGCGATCACGTCATGGACGTTGACGGAGATGGTTGGATTGATGTTGTTTCAGGTTCGTTCATGCCACGCGAAATCTTTTGGTATCGCAACCCGGGTGCGGAGGGGTTGAAGCAGAATCAGCTCTGGGCGCGTCACTTGCTTGCCACCGCAGGTACCAACAATGAAATCACTTTTTTATATGACCTGGATGGTGATCAAAAACCGGAGTGGGTGGTCGACAGTTGGAATACGCAAGCCGATTTGATGGCATGGCGTTTTAAAAAGTCGGAGGATGGAACACCGCAATTGGTGCCCTGGGTGATCGGTCGCGGCAGCAATGGACATGGGATGGGGTTTGGGGATGTGAATGGAGATGGTCGGGACGACATTCTCTTTGCGCAGGGTTGGTACGAATGCCCCCCGTCCGGTGCCCCGGAAGATACCCCATGGAAGTTGCATTCTGACTGGCAATGGGTTGGCGCGAGTTGTCCGGTATTGGTTCGCGACCTCAATGGCGATGGCCGGGCCGATATTATTCGAGGCAACGGGCACGATTACGGAATTTTCTGGCTCGAGCAACTTGAGCCGGTCGATGGAAAAACGCAGTGGCAAGAGCACCTGATCGACAAATCTTACTCGCAGCTACATGCATTGGCCTGGGGCGACCTCGATGGAGATGGCACAGAAGAACTGATCACCGGAAAGCGAGTCCGAGCACATTCGGGTGGTGATCCCGGAGCCGCAGAAATGCCCTGCCTCTACTACTATCGGTGGGATCCCGAAAAAAATCAGTTTGACCGTTTTACGATCGAGGAAGGCCATGTTGGCACGGGGTTGCAAATCCGTGTCGCGGACTTCAATGGAGATGGTCGACTCGATATCGTGACCCCGGGAAAGTCGGGTACCCATGTGCTGCTCAACGAGGGTCGGGCTGTGGAGAGGTAGTCAAACCTTTGCGCTTTCCGGTTTGCCCGGTTTGCCCTGCTGCCATCATTCGATAGGTATTTATAGCTTTTTTTAGGCCCTTACCGGTTTCTTTTGCCCATCGGGCTCTCTTTTGACGCGTCCTCTCATTGGAACACCCGATATCGGTTTGCCGATTCCGGCGAACGGGTGTTTCGTCCAGGCCGGAAGGCCACTTTTTTTGACCGTTTGCTTGTGTACGGGCAACCAATGCTGCGCGTACTACGTATCAGCACCCTGGGGGGGTGCCCGATGAGTCACCGAAAGGTCGGCCCGGGTTTTGTGGAGTTGCCCGTGAGGTCGCGCGAAACAAGGCCCCTGAGATTTTAAGGGTTTTGAGGGATAGAAATTTAGACAGCGATGGAGGTGCGCAATGGCTCAGGCTCAACGAAACATAAGTGACCGCGTGCGATCACCCGGAGAGGTAAGCATGAAAGGTCGAGCTACCGAACACGATGCCGGTATTCCCGGTGTCGATGTCGACAATGTGGACAATGCGAATGCGGGTGCAGCAGCCAGTGCCGCCCAAGATTCGACAAATCCACTTCATCGGTTGCGGGAGATCAGGAGTCAGCAAGACATTTCGATCCGCTCGTTGTCCCGACGTATGAACGTCACAGCGAGTGAAGTCCGGATGCAGGAAGATCCTCATTTTGACCTGAGGCTCAGTGCACTCTATCAGTGGCAGCAGGCGCTGGGTGTACCTGCGTCCGAGCTTCTGGTTGAACCGGGTGATGGCCTCTCGGCACCGATCCAACTGCGAGCTCGGTTGCTCCGCATGATGAAAACGATTGCCACTATTCTGGATCAACCACAATCAGATCGAACGACTCACCTGATCGCAAACTTAAAGAATGACATTCTGGAAGTTATGCCGGAGGTAGACGGCGTCGATCGTTGGCATGGATCAAGTAGTGACCGTAGCGGCGACATTGCAGCGGCCGTCCTCCGTCAGATTGATGATGCATTTTTTCTCGATCAATAACCGGACAAGTCTTAGGTAATAAAACGTCATTATTTTACACGCATACGGCAAAAAAACAGCACAGGGGGAGCAGCGGGTCAGAGCAGAAATGGGCGTTTTTGCAACGATGTCGTTTTGCTGCAGGGATGATGCATTTGGGCAACATCTTGTGGCGAATGGTGGCGAAACAGATGCCGATCGCCCTCTAGCCACGAACTGAGGAAAACCCCTAAATGCTTGTTTTTGACCGTTTTACTACGTTATCGGGCTGAATTTTACGGACATGTTGGGACCTGGCGGCAGACGGTTGGTTTGGCATGTGAGTTGCGGATCAAAGAGGCGAGAAGATGGTTTTGGGCTTTTGCTTTACGGGATGAAAAAAGTTGTGTGTCCGGAATGACCGACGAAAGGCAATCCTCTTTTACAGGCTTAAAAAGGAGACCCGCCAGCGGGTGCGAAATTTTATCGCCCCGTCCTCATCTTGCGGGTGACAGCGATATGCAGAGCAAATCAGTAATGCCATTGAGCGGTGCGCGTAGCGACAATCGGCAGGTTCGGTGTCTGAGTTTCGAATCTAGCCCTTATCCTTGCACAGCTTCAGTTCTGGGACGTTGTCTCGGGGTCGCTCTCATGATTCTGGCGCTGCTTGTTCTTCTGCCGGGACATAGTGTTGCGGTTGATTTTTACGGGTCGGATCCGCTTGGTTCTACTGGGCTAACCGTTGCCCCGGGTGTCGACTTGCTCAACAGCGATCAGTTTCATCTGGCAACCGTGTTTGGCAACCCGGGAACTGGTGACTTTGGCACCGTGCCTTATTTTATGATACTCACCCCGGAGGATTGGCTAATTGACATTAGCGACCTCAGCGGGTTGACTCTTGGTACAGAAGAGTTCGGCACCTTCACATCCACGACCGGTAATGTCGTTTCACGCAGTCCCGAATTTGTGAATGTGGAGCTGAACGGTCTCTTTGAACGGGCGGCGTTTGATGATACGGCCGCCACACTGCACTTCGCCATGACGAAGACCGGGCAGTCTGTCTCCTGGAGTGGGACGCTGGCGGTTGGTATGGACTCGGGCACGGGAAATGTCGTCCCCGAACCAAATTCGGGCATCGTGGCAGCGATGGGCTTACTCAGCCTGTTTGTGCTCACCCGAAGACAACGCAACCCTTATGCCGCGTAGCTGCTGTGAAGCGATTGTGCGATGCAAAAGTGGCAGGGATTCTTGTCGTTTGAGGCTGTGACTGTATCGCAGCTCTCCCCCAGACTCGCAGTTCGCTGCCATGCGTTCGTCATAAAGTGGGCGATACAGGGCTCGAACCTGTGACCCCTAGCTTGTCGAGCTAGTGCTCTAAACCAACTGAGCTAATCGCCCAAAAAAAAAGGGGACTTGCCGCGGCAGGAGTCCCCAGGCCAATCCTGCAGGTCGCGGCATTCCCAGCCATAGCCACAAAACCTACCATTTCAGCCTGTGGTCTATATCGTCCGCGACCCCCTATGTCCGATTGTAACGCTTGTATGCCAGCCTGAGAAAGTGGGTAATAATTGTGCCCGAGGATGGTATTCCCGTCATTTCCGGAAAAGAGAACCCTGTTTACCAACTCGCTCTGATTGCCTTGTATTCTCGCTGGCCCCAACTTTATACTTGGCCCGAATCGGCCAAAAACAAAAGCACGTCAGGGAGCGAAGCGTACACAAGCTCGCTGTTGGCCTCGCATCCTTTATAAATTTCCATGAAATTAGTTGCTAGCATTGAATCTACTGAAAATCGATTGAATGCGGCGGTAGAGAAACGCATATGCTCAAAGTAGTTCTTCCTGACCAAACCACGCGTGAATATTCCAGCGCTGTCTCCTGCGCTGACGTGGCAAGGGATATTGGACCCGGCCTGGCCAAGGCGGCTGTTGCCGCCGAATTGGAAGGCAAGGTTGTCGGTTTGCCAACGGTGTTACCGGACGAGGGAGAGGTTCGGCTTCGGCTGCTGACTAAAAAAGATCCTGAATCGCTCGATGTGATGCGACACAGCACGGCGCATATCATGGCCCGAGCCGTGATGCGGCTGTTCGATGGTGTGCAATTGGCCTTCGGGCCGACGATCGATGATGGCTTCTACTATGATTTCGAATTAGATCATGTTCTCCGCGAGGAAGATTTTGAGGCAATTGAGGCAGAAATGGCAAAGATCATTGCACTCGATGAGCCGTTTGAACGACTTGTTCAACCGCGGACTGAGGCAGTGCAGATTTGCCGAGATATGGACCAACCACTCAAGGTAGAGCATATCGAAAGCGGACTCGCGAGCGAGGAAACGCTTTCGTTTTATCGGCAGGGCGAATTTCTGGACCTCTGCCGCGGACCTCATGTCCGCTCCGCAAAGGTGATCGGACGGGCGTTTAAGCTCTTGTCAATCGCTGGAGCCTATTGGAAGGGTGACCAAAAACGGCAGCAATTGCAAAGACTGTATGCCACGGCTTTCTGGGAGCGGTCGGAACTCGATGCCTATCTTGAGAGACTTGAGGAAGCTCGTCGACGCGATCATCGCGTGTTGGGCCGGCAGTTGGGCTTGTTCGAAATCGATGAAAAAGTGGGGCAGGGCCTGGTCCTGTGGAAACCAAAGGGGGCGATTATTCGTCAGGAATTGCAGAATTTCATCCTCGGGCATCTGCAGCGTCAGGGATATCGTCAGGTGTTCACACCCCACATCGGAAGATTGGAGTTATACAAAACTTCCGGGCACTATCCGTATTACGCCGAGTCTCAATTTCCTCCCATGATTGATCCGGACCAAATTCGACACTTGGCGGACGAGCAGTGCTCGTGTGCAGAGCTTGCCAGTCGGATGAAAGCCGGTGAAATCGACGGTTATATGCTTAAGCCGATGAATTGTCCGCACCATATTCGAATCTACGCAAGTGAGAAGCATAGTTACCGCGATCTACCGATACGCCTCGCCGAATTCGGCACGGTGTATCGTTGGGAGCAATCGGGTGAGATTGGTGGTCTGACACGGGTCCGTGGTTTCACGCAGGATGACGCGCACCTTTTTGTGACCGAAGATCAGCTGAAAGACGAAATTACCGGATGTATTGAACTGGTAAAAATTGTATTCGGCACCCTTGGGATGCAAGACTACCGTGTCCGCGTCGGTTTGCGTGATAAAGATAGTAGCAAGTATGTGGGCGATCCGGAGCAATGGAGCAAGGCGGAGTCGGCTTGCCTGCAGGCTGCCGGACAGTTGGGCGTGCCATTTACCGAAGAAGAGGGAGAAGCGGCATTTTACGGACCGAAGATTGACTTTGTTGTGCGCGACGTGATTGGTCGTGAATGGCAACTTGGCACCGTCCAGGTCGACTATCAACTCCCTGAGCGTTTTGATCTCAGTTACGTGGGATCGGACAACACGCTGCATCGGCCCGTAATGATTCATCGTGCCCCGTTCGGATCCATGGAGCGGTTTGTGGGTGTGCTAATCGAGCATTTTGCTGGCGCTTTCCCGCTTTGGTTGGCACCGGAGCAGGTGCGTATCTGCACGGTAAGTGAAAAATCGGAAGCCTATGGCCGACAGGTTGAGCAGTGCTTCAAGGAGTCAGGTCTGCGGGTTAACGGGGATTTTCGTCCAGAAAAATTGGGTGCGAAAATCCGCACGGCACAACTGGATAAAATTCCCTATATCGCGGTAGTGGGTCCCCGTGATGAGGCAGCTCAGAGTGTTTCGCTCCGCGATCGAGTCGATGGCAATCAAGAGACCTTACCGCTACCAGAATCGACGAAAAAATTACTCGAAGAGGTGCAAAAGCGCACCGTTCGCGGGGTTCAAGCCTCAGAATCGATCGATTTGACCGGTGATCATAAAAAGCAAAATGAGTACTAATTAATCCATTCAGCGATGTTCTATTTCGGTTATATTTTTCTGCACCGGACATAAAGAGGCTTTGTCTGAACGGTCAAAATAATCGGCGTCAGGTGTTGACGGATGGCAGATCGCTTACCGATACTGTGTAAACATGTAAAGCTTCTGGGAAACACTCAAGTTTCCGGCGATGATCCGACTTTTTTTGTAGGAGGTTTCGGCGATCGATAAACAGCAACGAATCAACGAGCAGATTCGAGTCACACCGGTGAGGGTTGTTTCGGAAGATGGGGAGCAGTTGGGTGTTTTACCGACCGAGGAAGCGCTGGAGATGGCCCGAAACACAGGGTTGGATCTAGTAGAAGTCGCACCGAGCGAACGTCCTCCGGTTTGCCGGATCATGGATCATGGCAAATTCAAATATGATCAGAAAAAGAGAAAAAATAAGAGCAAAGCCCACGCGCATCACGGCAGAACGAAAGAAATTCGAATCCGTCCGAAGACCGGGCAGCACGATATTGATTTCAAAATTAATCATGCCCGGGAGTTTTTAGAGCACAAGGATAAGGTCACCGTTTCTGTGATTTTCCGCGGGAGGGAACTGGCTCACATTGATGAAGGTCGTCGCGTGCTGAACAACTTTATCAGTGAGCTGGATGATATTGCCAAGGTGGAAATGCCGCCCTCGCAGCATGGGCGACGAATCGTTTGTATCCTGGTCCCTAAATGAATTTGGAGTCCAAATTCGGGGCCCGGGGCCGATGGCCGCTCGCATCGTATCCCCCTTTCCCTGGCATCGGCATTGACCTAAACTTATGGGTTCGAGACGGATGACCGCGTTGCGGTTCATGGATTTATCACAGACCGCTCCGATTGAGGAACATGATGCCGAAGCAAAAGACACATAAGGGAACCAAAAAGCGGTTCCGGCTCACGGCGAGTGGAAAAGCAAAGCACCGCTCCAGTGGAACAAGCCACCTTGCGGCCCGGATGGAGCACAAAAGAAAACGGAATCTCCGAGGAACCACCGTTCTTTCAGAGACCGATACAAGAAAAATTCAAGATGCGCTGGGTAAGTACAGCAATTAGTTAAGTTATTAAGGACGTTTAAAATCGCGCAGGTGGCTTTGGTTGGCGGCTAACGACTGCTTATTTTCTTTTACGGCCTTGCCCACATGCAGATTACGACAGGTAATTGATCTTCGATGAGAACAACTAAAGGATCCGCCCGGAATCGGGCCAAGAATCGTCTGTTCAAGCGGGTGAAGGGATACCGCGGTGGTCGGGGTCGGCTGCTGCGGACCGCGAAAGAAACGCTTGTACGTGCAGAGGCATCTGCCTATCGCGATCGACGGGTGAAGAAACGTGAATTTCGCAAGTTGTGGATAATTCGCATCAATGCAGCAGTGCGGCAGCGTGGCTTGCGTTACGGAGAGTTTATCTGTGGGTTAGGGAAAGCCCAGATCGAACTGGATCGGAAAAGCCTCGCAGAGATGGCTGTCAACGATCCCTCCGCATTCGACGTAGTTGTCGAACGAGTGAAGGATGCACTGGGAACCGCTGCGTGAACTGCCGTGGCACTTGACGAATTTCTAGCCGAGTTGGATCAGTTAGCCGAAGCGGCAGCGGCTTCCTTCGCCCAGTCCTCGGACACCTCTTCTCTGGAATCGCTGCGCGTGCAGATTCTGGGTGCAAAAAGTGGCCAACTCAAATCGGCGCAAAAAGGTCTCGGTCAAATGGATCCGGCCGATAAACCGCTCGCCGGTAAGCACTTTAATCAGACCAAGAAGCGGATCGAAGAAGCATATGCGGCGGCACTTGAGCGATTGGAGGCGGCCTCCTCGACGCAGGAGGCTTCCTGCTTTGATGCAACCGAACCCGGCTGTCGCCCTCGCATCGGCCACCTGCATCCGATTACGCAAACCATCCAAGAACTAAAAGATATCTTTGGTCGCCTCGGTTTCAGTGTGGTGGAAGGCCCGGAAATCGAAGATGAACGACATAACTTTGATGCATTGAACATCGACCGATCGCATCCGGCCCGAGACCCGCTTGATAATTTTTATTTAGCGTCTCCTTCCGATTTAGTCGCGGCAGCTGACGGTGATGATGTGATCGAGGGATCGTTAGAATCTCCCTGGTTGCTGCGTAGTCAGACCAGCACGGTCCAGATACGGGTGATGGAGGAGAATCCGCCGCCGATACGTATTGTTTCACTTGGTCGGGTTTATCGACCGGATACGGCCGACGCTACGCACTATCCAATGTTCCATCAGATTGAAGGCTTATTGGTTGATACGGATGTGACCCTGGCTGATTTAAAGACAGTATTGCGAATCTTTTGCAGCAGTTATCTAGGCGAGGATGTGCATGTCCGCTTTCGCCCATCTTTCTTCCCGTTCACCGAACCGAGCGTAGAAGTAGATATGCAATGGGGCGATGGCTGGGTGGAGATGGGGGGTGCAGGCATGGTGGACCCGAACGTATTCCGTGCAGTCGGTTATGATCCGGAACAGGTAACGGGTTTCGCATTCGGCCTTGGAGTGGAGCGACTCTGTGCGAGACGATTCGGAATAACGGACATTCGCGAATTTTTTAAGAATGACATACGCTTTTTAAAACAGTTTTAATGATTC
>JAYYJN010000317.1:0-7201 GCA_036146215.1 Planctomycetota bacterium | reverse complement strand
GCTTCCACCGTGCCGATGCGATCTGCAAGCGATAGCCCCTCCGCGCCGTTCCATGTGCCCATCTGAAGGATCGCCTCGCCCGAGACTTCGGTGTGCGTTTGGGCGATATACTGCAATTCCCGCCAGAGACTGAGGTCAGGATTCGATCCGCGACCGTCCGTGCCGACTGCCACACGCACACCGGCATCGAGCATCGCGGCGAGCGGATAACGATCGTGGCCGAAATAGGCGTGCGTGCGCGGGCAATAAACCACCGTCATGCAATCGCGGTGCGCTGCGAGAAATTGAATTTCTTCCGCAGTGAGATAATTCCCGTGTGCGATCAGCGTGCGGGGTGCGGCGGCAAGCATATTTAAAAATGCCTGGGGTGTTTCTCCCGCAGGAACAAAATCAACAGCACCGCGGTCGGCAAGCAGCGCCGCGAAAGGTCCTGTGCCATTTGCAAGAAACGATAACTCATCGCGCGTCTCGGCCAGATGCACGGCCAGCGGAATGTTGTGATCGCGCGCACATTGCACCGCACGCTCCCAGATCGCCCGGGCGACCGAATAGGGTGCGTGCGGGCTGATTCCCAGGCGGCATGACCCATCGGTGATGCTTGCAGCAACCGCATCGATCCGCTGCATGGCAGGGGCATGCTGCGCGTCACTTGCAGCGATCACCTCTTCAAAGGCGTGATAGTGAAGCGGTGTTTCGATCGGGATCGGCTGTTCGGAAACGATGTCTGCCACCGCCACAACGCCCCCTGCCAGCGATTGCTCGATGCCACTGAAGATCCGCTGCGGCAACGCTTTCTGCTGGCCGCCGCTGCGCCACGCGAATACCTCGCCGATCCAGTCGGTCAATGACATGCCGCCTCTGCCGAGCGGAACTTCAAGATTACTGAATTCCAAGTGAGCATGTGCATTGACCAGGCCCGGCAGCACGGCACAATCGCCCGGATCGTAATGGGTCGTCTCTGTGGCACTGCCGATGCTGGTGATGTTCCCTTCTCGGATGTTAATCCACACGTTTTCTAGCGGTGGCTTGAGGGGCGAAAACAACATAGCTGCATGGAGGCTGTAGCAGGGTGGAAGCGTTTGCATGGCGTGTCGCTTTATGCCGGTTTGCTGCCCAACGCTGGAGGGTCCAACCGCAGCCCGCGACTACGTTGACGACCGAGTCGACCGAAATACAGCAGCACGATTACGCCGAGCAGCAGGCCGCCGAGCAGTAGACCCGCGGCCAGATAGTGCTGATCCTCAAGCCACTTGAGCCCACCGCTCGCGTGTGCAAGGCAGGCAGTCGTGTTGTGCGTCAGGTGATAGAGGATGGCGGGCCAGACGCTCTGCGCCTGATAGGCAATGTAACCAAGGACAAGGCCGAGAAAAAATGCGCTGATCTGCTGCTGTAAAATGCCGTGCGCCAGAGCAAAGAACAGACTGCTTACGCCGATCGCCCGCCAGCGGCGGTCACGCTGTCCACCTGTCGGCTGCCGCATGCCGGTCAGAATGAATCCGCGAAAAGCCAACTCCTCGCAAACGGCGGGTACCAGTGCAATTAGAATCAACGCCACCCAACCGGGACCGGAAGCGAGCTTCATTTCAACCGCCTCAAGCATCGCCTGCATCTGCTGTGGGATCGCATATGTCTGCGAAACAAGCATCTGCAGCATTGTGGCGGTTGGATAAAGACAAATGGCCAGCATCGCAGCGGCAAACAGACTCAGTGCGGGCGGTCGCCGCAGCGCAAGCGTTTGCCGCGGCTCGCCGGTGAACAGGAAGGTCATGGCCAGCGTGATGCCAAGAATAGTGAGCATCGGCAGCAGGATTGCTTTCCAACTGAATTTTGCCAGAGAGAGCGCTGCGATGCCGCTCGGCGTCGTGGGCAAATCAATGGTCGCCTCCAGGAAAAATTTAACCACCAGAATCAATACGCCGCAGAGCACCGCGATCTGTGCGGTCGGCAGCGGTCGACGATAACGCACCGATTGAACAAGCCAACTCCCGAGATCCCACTTTTCTCCCTCACGGAAAAGGACATCCTCACTGCGAAACTGATCGACCGCCCAGCGAATGGCCAGATAGCAGCAGAAAAAAGTGACTCCCAGCACAGGGAACGCATAGGGCCAAAGTTCTCCGATGGTGCCTTCCATCACCGAGCGCATCAGCAGCACGATTCCACTGATCGGAATCAGACTGAAACCCAGGTCAAGCTCGGCACTCGGTGCCATGGGCAACAGAATGAGCGGCAAGGTGACCAGGATCACCGGCATCAGATAATATTGACCCTCCTTCGTGCTGCGAGCAAAGGCCGCAAGGGCCAAGCACACCGCGCTGAAGAGGGCCGCGATCGGAATCAGAATCAGCGCCAGATAAAATAGTGCGGCAAGGGGTGGGGGTCCGACGTCGGCCTGCGCTGCAAGATCCTTGAGTTGCGACATTACAACCCGACCGGTGATTGCCATCGCCACGAGATTCAAAATGGCGGTCGTAATGCTGAAGAGCATCACGGTGAGTAGTTTGCCGAGGACGATTTCACCGCGCCGCGCCGGACTGGTAAGCAGCGTTTCAAGCGTGCCCCGCTCTTTTTCTCCGGCACATAAATCGATCGCCGGGTAGAACGCACCGGTAACGGCCCAGATCAGCAGGACAAACGGCAAGATTTTTGACCACAGTGAAACGTTTATCCGCTGGTCTTCCTCAGCCAGATCAAAACGGCTGAATTCAATCGGGCGTGCGGCCCATTGTGAAAGATTACTTGCCGCCAGGCTCTGTTGGCCCACCTGTGCCGACCAGTCGGTCAGTGCACGGTCCACCCTCGCGTGGGCCAGTACCTTTTTGTCGCTACTGTCATCATAGACGAGCAAAGGCCGCGGCACGGCAGGCGGAGGTTTTTTGCTTGCCTTGCGAGCATGGTCGCGGAAGCGACCCGGGTAACTCTCGAGCTCTTTAAAAAAACCGGGCGGAAAGCAGACCGCCGCCTCGCACCCATAGCGGTTCATCAATGCTCGAATCTGCCTGTTAACGGTCCTCGATTGTTCTTTGGTGAGGTTATCATCTTCAGGCCATTTGCCGCTTCGCACAAATGCCAGTCGCGTAAGGGGCAGCAGCTTGAGTTCTACGGAGGTTGCATCGCTTTGTTCGCTCGGTGCCACCGCAAAACGATCTTGGCGGATCAGTTCGGGCAAATTGCCCCCCGTTCCTTCATAGCCGAGAATCAGCACACGGCTCGGGTGCTCACGTAAGAATTGTGCAATTTGAAAGAAACTCACGCCGAGCAGAGGGTAAAAAAGAATCGGTAACACCGCAATCATGAACAGCGTTCTGCGATCGCGGAGTTGATCACGCATTTCGCGGCGAAAAATCAGACGCACATTCTTCCATTGCATGAGTCGTTACCCGTCGAGTGCGGTCTCCACCTGAGCGGCTTCTGCTTTTTGAATAAGGTCGAAAAAGAGCTCTTCCATCTCTCCGCTTTTCACGTCGGCCGGCGCGCCGGCACGCAATTCGGCGAGCGTCCCGCTGGCCAGAATGTGGCCCCGATGCATGATCGCCACTCGGTCGCAGACCCGCTCGACCTCACGCATAATATGGGTGGAATAAATAATGCATTTTCCCTGTTCGCGAAGATCGGCCACGATCTCCAACACCGCTCGGGCAACCAAAACGTCAAGTCCGGCAGTCGCTTCGTCCAGGATCACGACGGGAGGATCATGCACAATGGCTCGAGCAATGGATACCTTCTGTTTCATGCCGGTCGACATTTTGCCACCGAGTCGGTCGCGGATGTCCTGCATCTTCAGACGGTCGAAGATTTCCTCCATTCGGGCCTCAAGTAACGCATCTTCAATTCCGTAGAGGTGGCCGAAATATTGCACCATTTCCCAGGCGGTCATCCGGTCATAGACGGCTGTACCGGATGATACGAAACCGATCCGGTGTCGCACTCGATCGCTTTGCGTCACGACATCCAAGTTGTCAACCTTTGCACTGCCGCCCGAGGGCTGCAGGACCGTGCTTAAGATGCGGAGTGCCGTGGTTTTGCCTGCCCCGTTCGGACCGAGCAGTCCGAAAACCTCTCCGGCGGCGGCTTGGAATGAAATGCCGCACAGGGCGCGATGCGGTTCGCGCTGGAAGTCTTCGTAGTGCTTCTGGAGATTACGAACTTCAATCATAAAAGACAGACAGGGTTTGTCGTGGTCGGCCGGATACGCGTTTATTCTACATCGATTCGGCCGGCCCTGCCCACCGTCTTGCTCAACAGGCCAAAGTCGGCTGTGGAGGGTCGATCTGCGGACGGTCAATCAGCTCGTAAAAGACATTTCGCTGCCTCGGTTCATAGCCCAGATCGGAAATACAATCCCGAATTTCATTGAGCGTGAGGTGATGGACAGTTCCCGCCTCGGCAACCACATTCTCTTCCAGCATTAAACTTCCCATATCGTTGGCACCGTAAAGCAGGGCCAATTGGCCGATCTTCATGCCCTGGGTGACCCAGCTTGACTGGATGTTGGGGATATTATCGAGATAGAGTCGACTCACGGCCTGGGTGTGCAGGTAGGAATGGCCGCCGTGTCGCGGCAAATGCGCCAGATCCGTGTGGTCAGGCTGGAACGTCCAGCAAATAAATGCAGTGAACCCCCCGGTTTCATCCTGAAGATCGCGGATCCGCTCCAGGTGCTCAATCCGCTCGGCAAGCGTCTCAACGTGTCCGAACATCATCGTTGCCGTGCTTCGTCCGCCCAATTGGTGCCAGACTCGCATCACATTTAGCCAGTCGTCCGAGAGCACCTTGCCCCGCGTGATCTCCTCTCGGACTCGATCGACGAGAATTTCAGCACCACCACCCGGGAGACTTCCGAGCCCGGCCGCCTGGAGTCGTTCCAGAACCACGCGCAAATCGAGTTGGTTGACCTTGGTGAAGGCGTGGATTTCCGGAGGACTGAAGCCATGAATATTGACCTGCGGATAGTGAGCCTTGATGTCCCGCAGCATTTCTTCATACCACTCGAGCTTGAGTTTCGGATGCATGCCGCCCTGCAGCAATATCTGATCGCCACCAACTGCAACCAACTCCGCAATTTTTTCCAAAAGCACCTCTCGCTCGATAATGTATCCTTCCGGATCTTTCGGCGCACGATAAAAGGCACAGAAGTCGCAGACCGCACTGCACACGTTGGTATAGTTGATGTTGCGATCGATGTTATAGGTGCGATACGCCTCGGGATGAATGCTGCGAGAGAATCGATCTGCGGCACGTCCGATTGAAGCCAGGTCACCGCTTTGCAGCAGGGCGAGGCCCTCCTCCGGAGTGAGTCGCCCGCCGCGGTCTTCCGCAGCGAACGCAGTGCGTTTTTCTAAAATTGGCTGGATCGATCGACTCACGATACGTTTTCTACCGCAATATTTTCGGGCGGGGCTGCCAGTAGGTTCCACTTCCGGCAGAGCGATTCAAAAAGCTCGATTCCCTCCTGTTCCTTCGGACCGAGCATAAAATTGAGATTCTTTGAGAGGTAATCGAGGCACTGCGGTTGGGTCAAGCCGTGGGTCGCGGCCTCCTCTTCCGCAATCGTGCTGATTTCCGCCAGTCCCCGGTCACGCGCCTCGGAGAGTGCTGTGCCGATCGCGCCAAGCGGTGTGTTTTGATGGGCTGCCCAGACGGCAAACACAAACGGAAGTCCGGTCCAACGCACCCAACGGTCTCCCAGGTCCCAGACATCGCAAAATTTTCCGGCCGGAGAGTGAATTGCTCGATCACCGATCAGCAACACTGCATCGGTTTGCGTGTCGGAAATCGAAGCACCGATCGGGAGCGATTCGAGCGATGGACGGATGCCGAACTGCTCAGCCAACAGAATTTGCACCAGCGCTACACTTGTGCGGGAACCGTCGTCCAGTGCCAGACTGCGAATCTGTTGAATCGGAGTGCGGCTGAATAACTTGACACTCAAAACCGGTCCGTGGCAACCGATACACGCGTCGGAGACCATGCGATAATCGCTACGGTCCAAAAGTTCGACCACCGGAATCAATGCTACATCGACGCGACGGGCGGCGAGCGTGTCTGCGAGACGACTCGGCAAATCCATGCGGAGATCTGCATGCGGCGCAAGCTCTGGAAAACCCCGAATCAGGGGTTTCGTGTTCAAGTAGTTGACCGCACCGACACGGAGGGGGCGACTGTCCGTAGGGTTGGACTGCGTCACGCGGTGGTTCTCCTGGGATTCTCGCATTCTCCGCTTTGATTATAGGTGGCACCCCCCCTTTGCGGAAAGGTCGGCACGACTGAATCGCAATTCACCATTAAACCGCGAGGTCGGTCATTTATCGCAATGATTGCATGCGTCTTATGCGGCCACCCCTCTCGGAGGGAGGCTCGCAAAAAACACCAATTTATCGAAGAGAAATGGCCGATGTTCAACTGACAGAGTCCGGTAAATGCAGGTTGTGAGACGGCGTGCATTTTGCTACCCTCCCGCCCCCACCCGAAACTCCCTCCCATATGTCTCTGCTTGTAAGCTGTCGCACGTTCCCTATGGATTGCATCAGCCATTTTCTTCGCATCAGGTCACTCGGTCTCAGCCTTTGGTTGGGCGGACTGCTCACCTTTGCGCCGGTCGGAGCAATGGCTCAGATGTCGGGGTTATTTCCCGCGGAAAGCATGGACTCACGCATCGATCCGGCCGTCACCGATTTGGGGTCTCGATTCCTGGCGATACCGACGGAACAGTCGGCTGAAGTTTCACAAGTCGACGCCACTTCGCCACTCGATGTCACGATTCCGGTCCCGGCTAATCCCTGGCAATCACCCACATGTCGTCCCCTGGCCTATGTGCCGGATGGTGCTGCGACTCTTTCCAACGGAGTAGGAGTAACTGAAGCGGCGATTATTCCGAATGAGATATTGTCCCGAGATGGTGCCCGTGCACAGTCGCCCATGACGGGTCACAATTCGGTTCCCGTTGCATCTCGCCCGGTAGCGACCTTTGTGGAAAGTGAGCCGGAATTTGTGAAGGAGGAGAATCAAGCTGGTTTTAAAACCGAAATGGAAATCTTGGAGTCGCTTTGGGATATTGATGTTGAACTCGGCATGCAGGAAACGAGTGATTTCAGTAATCGAGTTCGTTTTGGCACGGTCGCACGCTATAAAACGCCCGCGCAGTCGCTCAAAGTTGATATGGGTTTTGAGCAGAATCAGGGCGATGCAGATCAGGTCAGCA
>JAYYJN010000316.1:0-8659 GCA_036146215.1 Planctomycetota bacterium | reverse complement strand
CGCAACCGCCTGCATTACGATGCTGGACTGGGAGCGATGGCCGAGGATCCTTTTTTTGATGAGGCGTGGCAAGATTGGGTGCTGACCGTAAGGCGTCAGGTCGGATTGGTCGAATTGGCAGATTTGATTTATGTGCGGAGTGATCACTACCGGCAAGTCAGTCAACAGGACTTACCGTCGAAACCAGTTTTATTCGGTGAGAAAGAGGGTCGGATCGCACTTGCAAATCGTAAAAAAGATCCCCTGCTTTTGTTTGCAGCGCTGCAGCGTCAACTTGGGTATCCGGAGGTGCCTCGCCCCCGCCCGGTGGATCAAAGCCATGAAAAAATTGACCAAATGTCGCGGCGCATCGAACGAATTGAGGGTCGGATGAAGTTGCTCGAGGAGGAGTCGCGAGGGGGAATTCAGATCGAGCGATTTTTCTCGGCCCCAGAGCCACCACCACGCAGTGACGACATCTGAAAGCCTCAATGGTCACCCCGCTCAAGAAGAGGGTGATTTCGTGGTGACAGCAACAAAAAAGGCTGAAATCCGGTTCAATCCGGACCGAAGAGAGGTTAGAATTCGGAGACAGATGATGGCGACCTAAACGTACCGGTTCCACATGCCGAATGAGACTTGCGGCCAAAGTTTTTCCGACAACACCAATGCTCCAATGCAAACTTGGCAAACGTGCAAACGTATTTTGGCGATTGCATCTAAAAATACCAATTAACGGATTATATTTTGACGATTCAAATTAATTTACAATCCGATAAGGTAGAAAATGCCTTGGCCGATAATGCGGTGGTCGTGGTTCCCTCGACCACCCTTCAGGATGTGCTGTCAACAATGAAGGACCTCGCAGTCGGAAGTGTGCTGGTCTGTATTGAGCGAAAGCTCCTCGGGATTTTTACTGAGAAAGATGCTTTAAAAGCAATGGTTGAAAATACCGATCTCGGCACTCCCGTTTCAGATTTGATGACCACCGATTTATTGACAATTTCCGAAGGTGCGCCCCTTGTCAACGCGATACGCTTGATGACACGAGGAAGGTGTCGCCGTCTTCCAATCGTGGACACCGAGGGACAATTGGTCGGCATTGTTAAAGTTTCAGGTATCATTGATTACTTTGTAGAACATTTTCCGGAGAAAGTTTTTAATCTTCCTCCCCAGCCGAATGTTGTTATGCCTGAAAGAGAAGGCGCATGATTTCAACCCACCCCTACCCATCAACTGATTCTCTCTGAGCGTGTGTGTTCAGAGACGTTGCATGTACTGAAAGATCTTGTCATGGCTTCGACTACTTCAAGCGAAAGTGATTCACAGTCTTTTGAGTCACAAAAGCCCGTTGTTTCTCTGGATACAGCCACCGTCCGGTTTTGTGGTGATTCGGGCGATGGTATGCAGTTAGCAGGAACACAGCTTTCTTCAACTTCCGCATTGCTTGGCAATGACGTAGCAACCTTTCCGGACTTTCCGGCTGAGATTCGTGCCCCACGCGGAACCAAGGCGGGTGTAAGTGGATTTCAAGTTCACTTCGCATCGACCCCTATTTTTACACCCGGCGACAGCGTTGATGCCCTGGTTGCAATGAATCCTGCAGCGTTAACTACCAATCTCATAGACCTGGTTCCGGGCGGTATTTTAATTGTCAATGAGGATGCGTTTAACGAAAAAGATTTGAAAAAGGCAGGTTATGACTCAAATCCGCTGGAGGATCAAAGCCTCGACGGATACAAGCTAATCAAAGTCAAGATGACGAAGGTGACTCGGACTGCTGTTGAAGATCTGGGTTTGAGCGTGAAAGAATCGGATCGCTGCCGAAACTTTTTTGCCATGGGACTCACGTTCTGGCTTTACGGTCGGACGATGGATGCGACGCTCCGATATATTGATGAGAAATTTGGCAAGAAACCAGCGATTGCAGATGCCAATCGTCGCGCTTTGAAGGCCGGTTATTATTATGGAGAAACTACAGAGGCACTTCTCACGCACTACGAAGTCCCCAGGGCAAAATTAGAGCCGGGGACTTATAGAAGCATTATGGGGAATACGGCCATTTCTTGGGGCTTTATCGCTGCGGCCAAGCTTAGCGGCAAGGAGCTTTTTTTGGGCAGCTATCCCATCACCCCGGCAAGCGACATTTTGCATGAACTCAGCAAGCATAAAAACTTCGGTGTTCGAACTTTTCAAGCCGAAGACGAAATTGCTGCAATTTGCTCTGCGATCGGTGCCGCCTATGGCGGGGCCATGGCCATTACAACGACAAGCGGTCCCGGCGTGGCACTGAAGGGTGAGGCAATGGGGTTGGCAGTGATGACCGAATTACCACTGATTGTAATCAATGTCCAGCGTGGTGGTCCGAGCACGGGTTTACCCACAAAAACTGAACAGGCCGACTTGTTGCAAGCACTGTTCGGACGCAATGGGGAGTGCCCCATGCCGGTCATTGCAGCGAGCAGCCCCGCTGATTGCTTTGAT
Source organism: Planctomycetota bacterium (assembly GCA_036146215.1). Classification (GTDB taxonomy): domain Bacteria; phylum Planctomycetota; class Planctomycetia; order Pirellulales; family UBA7805; genus UBA7805. The sequence goes on along the minus strand of JAYYJN010000316.1, from coordinate 6,196 downwards.
ACAGCGATCGAAGCGTGGCGGATTGCGGCTAAGTTTATGGTCCCCGTTGTGCTGCTTACCGACGGCTATATTGCAAATGGATCGGAACCGTGGAAGATTCCCGATTTTGCCGATCTTCCACCCATTAAAATAAATCATCCAGAGCAAAACATGTCGGAGGAAAATGGGGATGGCTTTTTGCCCTACGCACGCGATGAAAATCTCGCCAGACCCTGGGCGATTCCCGGCACACCCGGCCTCATGCATCGCGTGGGAGGGCTGGAGAAACAAGACGGAACGGGCAATGTGAGTTACGATCCGGCGAATCATCAGCACATGGTTGATTTACGTCAAAAAAAGGTGGAGAACATTGCGGAAGATATTCCACCTCAAGAATTAAAGGGTCCTGATGAAGGTAAGCTGCTTGTACTCAGTTGGGGTGGGACTTTCGGGTCTTGTCGTACGGCGGTGAATACGATGCTTGCAGAAGGCAAGGCAGTGTCCCATGCTCATCTTCGCTATCTAAATCCTTTTCCAAAGAACCTGGGCGAAATTATTTCTAAGTTCGATAAGGTGCTCGTGCCAGAACTCAACAAAGGGCAGCTAAATATGATAGTGAGAGCCCGCTATCTGGTGGATACAGTCGCTTTTAATAAAGTGCAAGGAAAACCTTTTTCAGTGTTTGAGTTAGTCGAAAAGATAAATAGTTTATTGTAATTAGTTATTCACTTCTGTTTGCGGCGGCAAACAATATTGATTTCAGGATTTGCCATGAGTACCGATTCATCACTTCCCGTTCTGAAGGCTACCGATTTTGCGAGTGATCAAGAGATTCGCTGGTGTCCCGGTTGTGGAGACTATTCGATCCTTGCCCAGGTAAAAAAAGTATTACCTTCGATAGGCGTGCCTTTAGAGAATACGGTTTTTGTTTCCGGGATTGGCTGCTCCAGTCGATTTCCCTACTACATGAACACGTATGGGGTCCACTCGATACACGGTCGCGCGCCAGCTGTCGCAACGGGATTGAAAACTGCTCGACCCGAACTTTTTGTGTGGGTTATCACTGGAGACGGTGATGCCCTGAGCATTGGTGGAAACCATCTGATGCATGCAATTCGGCGCAATTTAGATATTAACATTATTCTCTTTAATAATGAGATATATGGCTTAACCAAGGGGCAGTATTCCCCGACTTCGCCTTTAGGCAAGGTGACCAAGAGCACGCCGATGGGTGCAGTAGATAACCCGCTTCATCCGCTTTCTATTGCGATCGGGTGTGAGGGAACCTTCATCGCACGATCGATCGACATGCACATCAAGCATTTAGGCATGGTGTTGTCTCGTGCGGCTGAACACAAAGGTACTGCATTTGTTGAGGTTTACCAGAATTGCAATGTGTTTAATGACGGGGCTTACACCTACGCGACAGACCGAGCCACAAAATCGGATACAGTTTTGGAATTGGAACATGGTAAACCGTTGATTTTTGGAAAGAATCGAGACAAAGGAATCCGACTCAACGGCATGAATCCCGAGGTGGTGGAATTGGGCAAAGGCATTACCGAGGATGATCTGTTGTTCCATGACGAAGAGGCAACCGAACCGAGTCTAGCCTACTTGTTGAGCCGCATGACCCACCCTGAATTTCCCGAACCAATTGGGGTTTTTCGAGCCGTGGACCGCCCTCGTTACGAGGAAGAGGTCGATCAACAGGTCGTTGAGGCAAAAGCAAAGAAGGGGGAGGGTGATCTGGATGCCCTGTTCCGAACGGGTGATACCTGGGAGGTTTCGTAGTCGTAAAACTCAATGGCACGGAACCATACAAAACGATAAGAGGCGTAGAAAAGTTGATTTGCAACGCGGTGTTTTGCGGGCGGGCAATTACGAGGCGGCGTATCATGAGGCGTAATTAGCCTCGGCAACAACAAAAGGGAGCAGCAAGTATGGCCCTGATTTGCCCGGATTGTGGTGCAGAAAATATTGACGGTGTCGATACGTGTGAATCCTGTGGCCAATCGCTGACGATGCTAAACAAGCCGCAGCGTGCTCCTTCACCGGTAGGTGACGGTATGTTGAGAGACCAGATTCAAGCTCTCAACCCAAAGCAACCAGTGACAACGTCTCCCGATACGCCATTGGAGGCCGCACTCCACATTATGCTGGAGCATAAGATCGGTTCAATTTTAGTGATTGAAGATGAAAAGCTAGTGGGAATTTTCAGTGAGCGAGATGCAGTCAACCGCGTCGGTGTTGAGTTTGATGCGCTCCGCGATCGACCTATCAGGGACTTTATGACGCCCACGCCAGGTACGCTTGAAGCGGAAAATAAAATTATTTTCGCGGTCCACAAAATGGCGATTGGGAGATATCGACATATTCCAATCGTCGAAGGGGATCGCCCGGTCGGTGTGATATCTATCCGCGACATCCTTCGATACGCAGAAGAGCAGATGGGTTCGTCCGGCAATTAGTGTGGAGATTTTGCAGGCGATTTTTTCTCTACATCTTATCTCGGATTTTCTCAATTCGCTTCATTGCCGGTTTGCATTCTGATCGCCCACGGCAGATTTTTTCGGCAGCGTCCAGAGTTTCTCTTGCTTTGGGTTTTTGGCCGCTGGCGAGATAAACTTGGGAAATATCGATCATGAGATTCGCTTGACGATTTGGATTTTCACCCAGTGTATCTGCCAATTTTTGCGCTGTCGCCAAAGTCTCCATACCCTGAGTACGATCGTCAAGCGGTCCCATTTGCTCGCCTGCAATCTGTATCAGCAGGGTGGCCTTCTTTCCGGCATCTTGCTCATCTTCCGCCAACTTTAATGCAGCACCGATGGTTGAGGCGGCATCCTGATTTTTACCAATTTTCACATAAAATCTTGCCAGTTTTCCCAGTAGACGCACGCGCTCCACCGGATCTTCGATGCTTTCAACGCCCTCCGTTCCCGCATCGAGATGTTTTTTAGCAGATGATTTTTTGTCGATATCATTTTTTAATTCTGCCAAATTCAACAACGCCTCAGTTTTTTCAACTGGATTCTTGATGCGATCAATCGATTTCTCGGCATCGCGGTATGCGTCTTTGCATTCATCCTTATTGTTGCCCTGAACCTGATACCAGGCCTTGGCCAGTAAGATGTAGGTCGCTGCCCGTTTAGAAGCATCTCTCTTTTTTATTTCGTCTGCAGACTGCGTTGCCAAAAGCAGTGTGCTGCGAGCACCGCCATTGTCAGCCGCTTTCAAATACCGCAACGAGACTTCCGTCAACGCTTGACTTCGTTCATCTGGCGCGGCGATTTTTTTTGCTTGTGCCAACTGGGCTGATGGAGTGAGTTGTTTTTTTTCCGGCTTGCCGCCCCCGCAACCAACCAAATTGACAAGCAGGATTGTTAGTATCAAGCCAGAGATCGGAAGCGGTTTTCCATTCCAAAGTTGCCACATGCTATTTCTTGCCTCCCTCAAAAGATCACGCAATCGTAAAAGGTCCCCGATCTCATCGTCGTGCATCTCAGGTGCAGGTTCCAAATCGGCTCCTGCCTTTTAGTATAGAGATAATTTTTTAAATGAACGAGAAGTTCGCCATAAAGTACTGGATTAAAATTCAAAGGCAATGTCTCTGAGTCGCGACTCGGTCTCTGCCATCAGACGATCCTCCTGACTCGCATCTTCTGCCTCATAGGTTACAGAAAATCGCAAAAAGGGCCCTGCGTCATCCCAGGGCACGGTGCAAATTGAATGCTCGGTGATCAAATATTGACTGGCAGCTTCTGCAGACTCAAAAGTTAATCCTCCGGAGACCCGTTTCGGGCTAGGCGCGTAGAGAAAATAAGTCCCGCCCGGCATGCTCGCCGGTATCCCACAACGGGTCAGCATGGCGACCAATTTTTCGAGTCGGCGTTGATACTTTTCTGCGACTGCTCTGGGTATCTCATCGTTGTCGAGGGCTTCAGCCGCAGCTTTTTGGATCGCAATAAATTGCCCGGAGTCCGTATTGTCTTTGACGTCTGAAAAGGCACGAACAATATGCTCGTTGCCACAAACCCAACCCATGCGCCAACCGATCATATCGAATCCCTTGGAGAGCGAATGACTCTCGACGCCCACCTCCAAGGCCCCGTCCACCGAAAGAAAACTGAGTGGTGGGCTGTCAAAACTCAGCATAATGTGTGCAGCATCTTGAATGACCACGGTTTGATGCTGTTGGCAAAAGTCGATAACACGCTTATAAAAATCGACTGTCGCCGTCTTTCCGGTGGGGCTGTTGGGGTAATTCAATACCAACAATTTAGCGGCCCGTCGGACATCTTCCGGAATCGAATCTAGATCGGGTAGGAAATCATTTTCTGCTAAAAGCGGGAGGGCGTAGACGCTGCCCCCATAATATTTCGTGTGGGTTCCAGCCACCGGATATCCGGGAACGGTCATCAGCGTTACGTCGCCCGGATTGATGAAAGCTGCGGGTAACATGGCCAAGGCGGGCTTGGATCCGATCGAGTGATTGATCTGGGTTTCTGCGTCAAGGGCGACGCCTAAACTGCGTGACATGAATCGGGCTGCAGCCTGTTTGAATTCACCGATTCCGTTATCCGCATATCCTCGATTTTCGGGCTGGTTGATTTCTCTGGCCATCGCCTCGCGTACCGCCGAATCTGCCATTGAGTCGTTTTCTCCAATGCCGAAATCCAGCAGTTCTCGTTCGGGATGCTCCTGCAGCGCTTTACGTTTTGCCCGCTTAATTTTTTCAAATTTATAAATATCGGTTCCCTTACCGTATTCGGCACCCCCGATACGTTCAGCGAATAATTGTTGAAAGTAAGGATCAGACATAAAAGACTCGTTGCATAAATTTGCGGCGAATGGTGGCGAAACCGAGGAAAGGAAAAAAGCGAAGGCGTAGCCTAACCTAGAAGGGGCACGTAAAAAAGAGGTCGTCCCTTATCGGGTTCACCGCAGCTATTTTAGCGGCTGGTCTCAAGGCGGGGCCCGGCGGATAATCAGAATCACCGTTTTTGGCGTGACGCTACCGGAGATCGAAAAAAATGGAAACGGCCTCTCGAATTGTTTCCTTATTGCCGAGTGCCACTGAAATACTTTACGCACTTGGTCTGGGCGATCGGGTCGTTGCGGTAAGCCATGAGTGTGATGAACCGGAAGAGGTTTGTAAAAAACCCCGAGCCACGATCGCTCACATCGATAGTTCCCGCTCAAGTTTGGATATCGACCGTCAAGTCCAGCAACGATTGTCCACTGGGCAACCACTTTACGGCATCGACATTGATTTGCTCAAGCAACTGAGACCAGATCTGGTCATCACCCAATCGAAGTGTGCGGTCTGTGCAGTCGAGTACTCGGATGTTGTAAGCGCAGTGGCAAAAGTTGGATCTCCGAATCCAGCCCCGGTGCTAGCTCTTCAGCCCCAGTCACTGGACGAGGTTTTTGAAGATGTGCGGTCGATCGGTCGCGCCTGCGGCGCGGAAACAGAAGCAGAAGAATTGGTAAAAAACTATCGACAACGAGTAAATCGAATTCAGAGTGATGTGAATTTGATTTCCCCGAAATCGCGACCGCGCACGGCACTGATCGAGTGGATTGAACCGGTAATGGTGGCCGGTAACTGGATGCCCGAATTATTACGACTCGCAGGAGGCCAAGGCCCCGATTTTGAAACCTCTGAAAAAAGCGATTTCACAACCTGGGATTCCATTGGCGCATTTGATCCAGAGGTCATAATTTTTTGTCCTTGCGGATTTAATTTGCAGCGAACGAAAGATGAGGTTCAATCGCTGCAGCATCCTGGATTCCTATCGCTTCGCGCGATGCACGAAGGCTCCGTGTATGCGGTCGATGGAAATGCATATTTTAACCGTAGCGGTCCGCGGCTGGTGGATAGTCTTGCAATCTTGGCTCATCTCTTGCATCCGCAGCAAATCGGTCCACCCGAACTTGCGTGCTCTGCCAATGCGGCCTGGTCGCGATTGTTTTAAAAGTTGATTTCCGCCGGGCCTGCCAGAGAAGAGTTAAAATTTACGGTCATCAACTGGTACATGGTCTGATACAATAAATAGTGTGAATTCATGCCTTGCCGGACTGTAGTGATGTGTTTTTTATCAATTTTATTTTTGCGCTATTGGTTGAAAAAATTCGCAAGCGCAGTTCTGTATTCCGGTTGCATTCTCAGTTTACCGGCAGTTTGTACCTCGACACAAATAGAGGTTCAGCC
>JAYYJN010000315.1:0-8084 GCA_036146215.1 Planctomycetota bacterium | reverse complement strand
CTGCGGGGGGATGAAATCAAACGTCATCCAACCATCGAGGACCGTGTTGTCATTTATGCTAATGCGACCGTTCTCGGTGGAAAGACCGTGGTAGGTCACGATTCGGTCATCGGGTCAAGCGTCTGGATCACACGTTCGGTCCAACCGAGGACTACGGTTGTTCTGGAAAAGCCCAAACTTCGGGAGCGAAGTGAGCAAGATGACGATCTGGTGGCGGAGGCCAATTACCAGATCTAGAGGCCAGCTTGTTTGATCGATTTAATGCGGGCATAAAGCCTTTGAAAGGCGTGTGTTTCTTGTCGCAGATGGCGTGTCAGTTCGCTGAGATTGGCCTGATAGACCACCACATCCTGTTGGGCGATCGGAGATGTTGCCTCGAAAGGTTGACATGTTCCTCCGTTTCGACCGCAAACGTCTGGTTTTAAGGCAACAGTCTGTTCACTTTCACTTAACACATCTGGATCCGCATTGCCTAAATCAATGATACCAATGATCCGTGAAACAGACTTTGATTTATTCAAGAGAACTCCCTTCACGCTAGTTGAGGCAGAGATGATGCCAGAGGGGCGGTAACTGTCCTGCTGCAGGACGACCTATGGAGAGATTTAATTCTGCGGGATTATGGTCATTCGAGTATGATGGTCGTCGATCCGTTAACATCCCTGTCGATGTTTCTACAAATGTTCCTTGATCTTTCATGGATGCAAGCAAGCGACTCGCCTGCTCAATCAATTGAATGCTCTTTTCGATCTGGATCGCATCAGTGCCCGATTCATTCTGAGCAATCGTTGCACTATTACTGTTACTGTTCGGGGGACTTTGCACCCGCACGCTGTCGGGATCGTCAACGGAGAACGCTCCGGGCGTCACATGGAGTCGTATGGCTAAGGGACCAGCAGTGATATTCGCGGTCTTTGTCACGCGGTGACGCAAGGTGGGTTTAGTATCCAGCAGCAGCGACGGTCCATCACCCAGATGCCGCACCACGGTGCCCTGCGAATCTACCAGGAGAAAGGCGTACATCGGCGGGAAAAATTCTTTGTCCAGGATAAAGTCACATTCTGGATCACTACCCAGGAAAACGGCGGTGCTCTCAAAATTGCTTTGGGGATTTCGCCGCGCACCTGAAATCACATCGATTTGCAGGCATGCCGAACTTCCTGAAATTCCGATTTGTACTGGCAGACTGGGAGCGAGCATAGGATCCATTGTTTGCACCAATCGCATCGAACACTTCCCTGTAAGACTAAGATGCTAAAATGCCTCGTCCGCCTTGCGTGCATGATGAAATCGACAAAAATCGATCAGAATTTTTACTGCGATTCGGCTATTTTCGTAGGAAAACTCTTTTTTATTTTTCTGCCGGACACTTTGGAAGAAATGGTCCGATCAGACCGATCACGTAATCTTCGCTGGTAAGCGCGGCCAGAGACTCAGGCGAGGATCTGATGGTGAAGTGGAACGGATGTTCCGGTTTTACCTGTTGGGATTCGTGCCTTTTTTTTCAGCCAAGGCTGCGAGTGACCCACTGTTGCCCGCGGGCCTGTGCCACAGCCCGATCGCGAATGGCCATCAATTCGGGCGTATTTGCAGGTTTTTGCTGTGCCGCGGAGAGTGCCGCTTCAATTTCCGCGCGATCCAACTTCTCTGCCGCGATTGCTCTTTGGGTCAAGATCGAGACCATATTCCCACTCACTTCGACAAATCCACCGTCGACGTAATAGCGGTAGAGGTTATCTCCCTCTCGAATCCGCATTTCCCCACAACCAAGGCGGCCAATTAGGGGGGCACGACCGGGCGCGATCCCGATTTCACCGTCAAAAAGTGGAAGCGCAATGAATTGTGCCGGTGTCTGTAGCGCGGTTTCCTCAGGGGTTACGACGATGCACTCTAAGACTCGCGCACCACTGGTGACGTCAACGCCCTCCTCCAAGTGACTGGCAGCCATGTTGAACTCCTAGGCGCTTTCTTCCATTTTTTTGGCTTGTTCCTCAGCTTGCTCTACCGGACCGACATACATAAATGCCTGTTCAGGGAGATGGTCCCACTTGCCATCGCAGATTTCCTCAAAGCTTCGAATCGTATCCTCCAGGGGCGTGATTTCTCCTGGTTTTCCAGTAAAGACTTCAGCCACCAAAAACGGTTGCGACAAAAATCGCTCGATTCTCCGTGCGCGGTGTACCACCTGTCGATCCTCTTCACTCAGTTCATCCACACCAAGAATCGCAATAATGTCCTGTAATTCACGATAACGCTGCAGAATCGTCTGGACGCGACGGGCGATTCGATAGTGCCGATCGCCGACGTACTGGGGATCTAAAATTCGACTTGAAGAAGCCAATGGATCGACCGCCGGATAAATACCTTTTTCTGAGATTGAGCGTTCAAGATAAAGGAAGGCATCCAACTGTCCGAAAGCGGTGGCGGGAGCTGGGTCGGTTGGATCGTCAGCAGGGACATAGACCGCTTGCACGGAAGTAATGGCTCCCTTGTCGGTCGAAGCAATCCGCTCTTGCAACGCTCCCATTTCAGTGGCCAATGTCGGTTGGTAACCGACAGCCGATGGCATGCGACCTAAAAGTGCAGATACTTCACTACCGGCCTGCGAAAAACGAAAAATATTATCCACAAATAACAGAGTATCTTTTCCAGTTGTATCACGGAAATATTCCGCCATGGTAAGTGCACTCAAGGCAACTCGCAGACGGGCTCCAGGGGGTTCATTCATCTGACCGAAGACCATGCACGTTTGCTCAATTACGCTTCGACCGGTGTCACCAATTTTTGCATCTTGCATTTCAAGCCAAAGATCCGTGCCTTCCCGCGTCCGTTCCCCTACTCCTGCAAAGACCGAGTAGCCTCCGTGCGAACTGGCGATTCGGGCAATTAACTCTGTGAGAATCACAGTTTTTCCGAGGCCGGCACCACCGAACAGGCCCGCTTTTCCACCGCGGACAAAGGGCGTTAGCAGATCGATCACTTTAATTCCGGTTTCAAACAATTCGGTGCTTGTTGACAGTTCGCTCACCGCCGGCGCGGGACGATGAATTGGCCATCGTTCTTGCGATTCCACTGAGCCGCGCCCGTCGACCGGGTCGCCTAACAGATTGAAAACACGGCCGAGCGTTGCCTCGCCGACCGGCACTGAAACAGGAGCTCCGGTGTCAATACATTGCTGGCCTCGCATCATTCCGTCGGTGCTGCCCAAGGCTACGCAACGAACGCGACCGCCACCAAGATGCTGCTGCACTTCGCCGCTCAAATTCAGGTCAATTCCTTTGTGGGAAGATTGAATTTTTACCGCATTATAAATCGCAGGTAGATGTTGTTCGGAGAATTCAACATCGAATGTCGAACCAATCACTTGCGTGATGTGCCCAATATTTTGTCCTGTTTCCGTTACAGTTGCCATTACGTTTTACCTCTCAATATTTCTATTTCACCTAATGTGATATTGTGTGGTCAGTCAGTTTTTCAAAGCCTCGACGCCACCCATGACCTCGAGCAATTCACCCGTAATCTGGCCCTGGCGGGCGCGGTTGTAAGTCATTGATAATTCACGAATCAGTTCATCTGCATTTTCGGTTGCCGATTTCATTGCTACCATTCTGGCAACCTGCTCGCTTACGGCAGCATCAAGAAAGCATTTGAAGAGCTTGACCTTAAAGCTCATCGGAACAATTTCCTCTAAAATTGTCTCAGCCGATGGCAAAAATTCGATGCCGCTGCTGCTCCCACTTGTTGCTGATTTGTCCTTCGCCCCTGAACCCGACTCTTCTTCCGTTAAGCCGCCCAGGGGTAAAAGTGTTTCAACGGTTGCCTGTTGGCGAGCAATACTCAAAAATTTGGTATAGCAGACATCCAGGCGATCAATCTTACCTGTTGCATACGACTCCAGATATCGATCGGCAATGCGTTCGATATCTTCATATTTGGGCTTGTCTTCAAATTGCAGAAAAGTTTCCGCCACCGGTATTTTGCGGTTTTCGAAGTAAGTGGCACCACGTTTTCCTGAAACCTCAAATTGCAGTTCTGAAAATTGCTCGCTTAAAAGCTGCCGATTTTCACCAGCCATTCGCAATACGTTGCCGTTGTAACCTCCACAGAGACCACGATTTGAAGTTAGCACCAGTTGTGTGGCGGCCTGTTGCTCGTCGTGCGAATCCAGCAGCGGATGACTTAGCTCCATCCCGGTGTTGGATAAATTAGACACCAATCCGGTGATGCGATCAGTATAAGCCGTTGCAGCACTCGCGCGGTCCATTGCTTGCTTAAAACGCGCTGTCGCAATCAATTCCATCGTCCGTGTAATTTTACGGATGTTTTTGATCGATTTACGTCGTTTGTCGAGTGCTCTGGCATTGGCCATGCGATGGTCCTAAAGCTGAAGTTTGTTATGGTTTTGTGACGGTGACTCTCAGCCGGTTTTTTCGTCGCGTCGTCTTCCGTCGAATTGCTGCTGGAATTCACCAATCGCACTCGCAATGGCCTGATCGGTCTCGGGGTCCAAGTCGCCTGACTGATCTAGTTTGGCCCAAAGATCATGCTTTTGCTCGTGAATGAATTGAAGGAACTCTTCCTCCCAAGTTGCGACCTGCTCGACAGGAATTGCATCCAAGTATCCGCGGGTGCCGGCATAGATACTCAAAATCTGATCCACCACGTGCATCGGTTTGTATTGCCCTTGTTTGAGCAACTCGACCATTCGGTAACCGCGATCGAGTTGTGACTGTGTCGAGGCATCGAGGTCCGTGCCGAGTTGGGCAAATGCCTCAAGTTCGCGAAATGCGGCTAGGTCAAGCCGCAAACCACCGGCCACCTTTTTCATTGCTTTGACCTGCGCCGCACCACCAACGCGAGATACCGAAATACCGGCATTCATGGCCGGTCGCTGGCCAGCAAAGAATAGATCGGGTTGCAGATAAATCTGACCGTCGGTAATCGAGATTACGTTGGTTGGAATGTAGGCAGAGACTTCACCCTCAAGTGTTTCGATAATCGGCAGCGAGGTAAGCGATCCCCCACCGAGTGCCTCCGAAAGTTTACTCGAGCGTTCAAGCAAGCGACTGTGGCAGTAGAAGACGTCACCCGGGTAGGCCTCACGACCCGGAGGTCGACGCATCAGCAGTGATAGTTCACGATATGCTTGTGCCTGCTTCGAAAGATCATCATAAACCACCAAGGCGTGTCCCCCACCGAACATAAAATGCTCGGCCATGGCAGTCCCCGAGTAGGGTGCCAAATACTGGAGTGAGGCTGGAGAACTTGCACCGGAGACGATGACCGTGGTGTAGTCCATCGCACCGTTTTCCCGCAGGATTTCAATTACCTGAGCTACCGAGGAATCTTTCTGCCCGACCGCCACGTAGAAGCACTTTACACCGGTGTCCTTCTGGTTGAGGATGGCATCAATCGCGATCGCCGTCTTTCCCGTTTTGCGATCGCCGATAATTAGTTCGCGTTGTCCGCGTCCAATCGGGGTCATCGCATCGACCGCTTTGATTCCAGTTTGCATGGGTTCGCACACCGGTTGGCGTTCTGAGACTCCCGGGGCAATGATTTCTACCGGACGGGTGTCACTTGTCTGAAGCGGTCCTTTCCCATCCAGCGGATTGCCGAGCGGATCCACCACACGGCCTAACGTTGCATCGCCCACCGGCACCGAAAGCAATTTACCCAGGCTCTTGACTTCATCGCCTTGATTGATCGCCAAGTAATCGCCAAGAATAATCACACCGACCGAATCTTCCTCAAGGTTGAAGGCGAGCCCGATAATTCCGCCCGGAAATTCAACCATTTCGCCGGCCATCACGCCCGACAAACCATAGACGCGGGCAATACCATCACCCACCTGAAGAACTTGGCCAACCTCTCTCACGTCAATCTGTGCCTCAAATCCTTCAATTTCTTTTTGGATTACAGAGGCAATTTCATCAGCTTTGAATTTCATGTTGTGTTACCGGAAATTATTCTTCTTGGTCTGTTATTGTGACTGGTGAATATTTTTCTCAAGTTGCAGAAACGAATGTTTTATCTCAATCTTCAAACTTTTGGCGATCACCCTCAATCGCCTCGAGGACTCCTCGACTCATTTTCTTGCGGAGTTGCTCCAGCCTGACTGTAATCGAACCGTCATAAACTGTATCCCCGATACGAAGGATGACACCACCGAGTATGGTTGGATCAACATCTGTCTCAAGTTGGACTCGGCATCCGAGAAGCGTCCCGGTCGACTCACTGAGCCGTGCTGTCAATTCCGGACTCATGGGGTGTGCCGTTGTCGCACCAACCCGTGTCACATTATCTGCCTGATCTCTGAGTTGGTGAACAGCATCAACGATTGAACGCAAGTGAACTAACCGTTCATTTTTTGCCACCGCCTGCAAAAAGCTGAGCACGATGGGTAGTGCACGCCCGGAAAAAATCGCCTGAATAATCCCAAGTTTTTGTTCAGCTGAGATCATCGGATTGCCAAACAGTGCGTCAAGTTGCGGAGATGTATCGAGGACATCGGCAATCAGCGAATCGAGTTCTTCGATCACTTCGTCCCGATTCCCGGCAGCAACCGCGGCATCAAACACAGCCTTTCCATAAATTGCCGCGATGCGTTGGCTGACCAGGTCAGTGGCTTTATTATTTGCGACCATGCTTATTTCTCATGCGAACCAAATTAGTTATCGCTCGGTGTCGTCTCTGAAAACTTCGCCAAATCATTGCGGATCAGCGTCGCGTGGTCCTCAGGCCGAAGTTCCTTCGCGACAATTTTTCCGGCAAGGGAAATCGCCAGATCGGCGCCCCGGTCGGATATCTCACGGAGTGCAGCACGCTTGGCTCGCTCCACCTCCTGGATCAGTCGCTCACCTTCTTCGGTGGCCTTCGCCTGCGCTTTTTCGATGATTTGTTGACCCGTTCGTTCGGCATTTTGGCGAGCCTCGTCGATAATTGCACGAACCTCGTCTGCCGCACCCGCCAACTTCTCTTCGTAATGCGCGGTTAGCTTCCGAGCTTCCTCGGCAGCATTTTCGGCTGTAGCAATGTTGTCGGCAATGGACTGCTCACGTTTTTCCAATCCGGAGGAAATCGGTCCCCACGCGAATTTACGGAGTATGGCCATCGTCAATAGAAAAACGATAGCGGTGCAAATTGCCAAATCCACATCGAACAGCAGCGGGTCCGGCGCGGCACCACTCGCGGCCATCGCCACGGTGGGAAATCCAACCAAAAGCCCGCCTAGAATGCACCGATATGCGCAGTGAGTCATCACCAACACTCCCTTTCTTTTAATCGCTTCAACCCGCCCGCAACGAAAAACAATTCGCAGTGGGCGAAAGCGATTAACTAATTGTTGAACAGCATACAAACGATGAGGCCAAAAAAGGTGGCACCCTCGATCAAAGCCGCAGCAATAATCATGGCCGTCTGGATGCTTCCAGCAACTTCAGGTTGCCTTGCCATACTTTCGACAGCAGCAACTCCGATTTTCCCAATCCCCATAGCTGCGCCCAAAATCACCAAACCGGCACCAAAGGCACCACCAAGGTAGAGCAAGGATTGACCCTTTCCAGAAACACCATCTTCAGCCGCCATGCCGACTGACGGTGTCATCAATACAACAATCGCAAGGACGATCAGAACTAATTTCGAAACAGTGTTCACTTTGAAAAACTCCTATCAAAAAATTTAAATAAACTTGAATACTCTGCGGCACGTGCCGCCCTTTTATGTCTTCCCACAACTAGTGGGGGTGAATTGCAGTCCCGATAAAAAGTGCGCTAAGGAAGGTGAAAATGTTGGCCTGGAGAAAAGCCACAAGCAACTCCAATAAGGTCAAGGCACTCGCGCCCACGACTGCGACAGGTGCGACCCCTAAAAATGCGATGTGGTGTGAACTGGCCAGAATAAAAGCCAACAGCACAGCCAGCACTAAGTGGCCTGCTACCATATTTGCCAGTAGACGTACGGCCAATACAACGTGCTTGATGAGGAGTCCTGCTATCTCAATCAGAAAAATCATCGGCAGCAAGAAGAGGGCAAGCGGTAGCGGAAGCTCCATATGGGGCACAAGCGACTTCCAGAAACCAACG
>JAYYJN010000314.1:0-6163 GCA_036146215.1 Planctomycetota bacterium | reverse complement strand
GCGGATCAGCTTGTTCTCTTCCAAAGTCAACGTGAGTGGTTTTTGGCAAAACACATGCTTTCCGGCCTGAAGCGCTTCAATGGCGATCTTGGTATGCCAGTGATCCGGCGTTACGATGCTAACCACATCAATATCGTCACGGTCGAGCACATCACGATAATCTTTGTAGGTATCGGCTTTACCTTTACCAATTTTTTCGTGATGCTTTGCTCGCTCAGCGTGGCGCGTGTCCACATCACAGACCGCCACAACGTCACCGAATTGCGCGTGCCCCATGGCATCACCAGTTCCCATGCTTCCCGTGCCGATGCAGCCGATTTGCGGGCGGTCATTGGCCGAATCATTTGCAAAGGATCGCTGCGACCATGCAAAATAGGGAACGCTTGCCGCAGCGGCGGTGGTGGTTTGGAGAAATTTTCGGCGTGTGGGATGGTTCATGGGGTGGGTTCCTCGAAGCGTGGCAGTCATCAATGGCTGACAAAATTAATACAGTCTCAGTGTTACTCTTGATACAAGATAACCTAACGCAGTCTTGCGGGGCAAGTTTGGCGAGATTTACTGGTTTTCCAGCTTTTTTTCGATCTCCCAGTCGTCGGTCCTGAACGGCGATGCCGGCAAGCCATCTCTGTTATACAGGTTAGCACCCTCCGGATTCATCGAAAAAGCATAACGCACAGCGACGGGGGCTTTTACTTGGGGTGATGAAACGACCACCGAATCTCCGTCAATGCTGGCATTTGCCCAGTGCCAGATCCGATCCTTCCCGGCCACTGCAAAACGCTGAAGTGGTGCGTCCCGCATTTCGGTCGCCTGTTCAAGTCCTGATTTCTTGCCAACCATCAGACCCTGCCCGACATGATCGAACGTGATCCGCATGGTCGAACCTTCCGGCACTGCTGATTTCAACAGTGGCCCTGAGGGAACAGTCTCTTTCCCGTATACATCACGCAGGCCCCAGCGGGCAAGTCGGGCACCGACGTCTTGCTTATTGCGGGGGTGGATATCACCGGCTTCACCGATATCGATAATCACAGCCATGCCGGTGTATGGAATTTCGAGCGTCTTCCTTTGTGCCTCCCGAATCAATGACCAACCATCTCCTCCAGCTGGGTCATCTGTGGGTGCTTGCCAGTTTGCGAGTTGTACAAAATAGAATAGCATTTTCGGGTTTTCAAACATCTTACGCCATCCGGCGATGAGCGCTTTCATTTTGTGAAAATAAATTTCACCTTCTTCGCCGTTAGATTCACCCTGGTACCAGATTGCACCCCGAACACTGAATGGCGCGATTCCATGCACCATCGCATTGTAAATGGTGGTTGCACCCTGCACCTCACTGAAGCTGGGTGGTGCAGGCGGATTGCCGGGGTGCTCGCCGGCTTTCACTCTCTTTGCCGCTTCGCTGGACCAACGCTTTACCTCTGACACATAGGCGTTGTGTCTCGCTTTGCCCTCCGGCGTGGAAAGATCGAGTTCCTTTAATCCGTTTTTGATTTCCTCGAGAGGCGGGCTGTTATCGAATCCGACCCTCGGGATCCAGGGTTCAATCTTGGTGCCGCCCCAGTTGGTTCCAATCAACCCGACCGGAATGTTTGTTTCCCTGTATAAGCTGCGTCCGAAGAAGTAAGCTACGGCAGAAAATGATCGAGCGGTTTTCGGAACGCAACGCTCCCATTGCCCGCTGGTATTGGATTGCGGTGTACGATTGACGGTGTGGCCCGTCACATCAAAAAGACGAATTTCCGGATAGTTGGCCGCTTCAATCTCTTTACGAGCGTCGGCGGAACTTCGTAGGTGCCATTCCATGTTGGATTGACCGCTGCAAAGCCAGACGTCGCCAACGAGGATATCCGAAAGAGTGATCGTGTTATTGCCGCGAATGATCATCTCTCGTGGTGCCCGATCGGCGGCCACGGCGGGAAGTTGAACCCGCCACTTTCCGTCCGCATTCGCTTCAGTCTTGCCGGACTCGCCAGCAAACTCAACAGTCACTTTTTCGCCTGGTTCCGCGGTACCGAAAACGCGGATCGGTTGCTGGCGCTGAATCACCATATGATCATTAAAAATATTCGGAAGCTTGACATCCGCCATGCATGTTGCGGCGGTGGCATCGGTAAGCCAGAGCGTTAATGCAAGAATTAGTGGAAAAAAGCGTACTCCAAGCATGCTAGTTGATCCTGATATAAAGATGCTGAAAATTCTCGACGCCAACAATATAGGCCTCAAATGCCAGACGTGGGAGACGCCCCTGCTTCCTTTTCAATCCAGGTAGAGATTTTTTCGCTGCTAATCTGCTCTATCCCTTGACCCGATAGGTGGAAGAGTGTGTCGGCAAGTGCGCGGGCATCCGCGAGATGATGCGTGACGTGCAATACAGTTACCAGATTTTCTCCCTGCACCTCTCGAAGCAATTGGTACATCTGGTTTCTGGTTTTTTCATCGAGCGCACTGAGTGGCTCATCGAGAAGCAAAATCGATGGTTTGGAGGCTAGCGCGCGGCCAAGAGCCACCCGTTGTTTTTCCCCACCGCTAAGTTTCCGTACGCCTCGCTTGAGGAGATTTGAAATTCCGAGCATATCCGCCAACTCGTGAACACGGTGATCAATAAAATCCTTGGTCGCGCCACGCGAAACCAGAGCAAACGCTATGTTTTCGTGAACGCTCATCTTGCTAAAAAGCGCGCCGTCTTGCGGAACATATCCGATATTGCGATCAGCCGGTCGTAGGCGAGTAATGTCGCGACCACCCAACATAATTGAGCCCGACGTCACCGGGGATAAACCGGCAATTGCCTCAAGCAAAGTGGTTTTTCCGGTGCCCGTCGCTCCCATAAGGATTGCGTAGTTCGAGTCCGGAACATGCATGGACACATCATGCAGGGAAAACGAACCCGCCGACAAAGATAAATTACGTAGTTGAATCATTCGGCAGCCGCCCTAGAGGGAAATCGTTTTCGTACCCCAGATTCGAGTCAGGATTAAAATCGCGACCGCCGCGATGACCATGATCATCGAGATAGCAACCGCGGCTCCGAGATCCCCCACACTTAGCTCTAGAAACACAGATGTCGACAGTACCTCGGTTTTAAATCGAGTCGCGCCGGCAAAAATCAGCAGCGGGCCGAATTCCCCGAGGGCTCGCGCCCAAGCGAGGGTGCCGGCAGTCAAAATCCCGGGAACTGCCTCAGGTAATACAACGCGGGAAAAAGCGCTCGCTCTTCCACATCCAAGCGTCAGTGCGACTCGCTCGCACCGAGGGTCGATTTGATCAAAGGCCGCCTTCATGGTCCTGACTGCAAACGCGCAGGCAACTGCAACTTGTGCAAGAATGACCGCGGGAATCTGATAAACGACAGCATCGCGCACCGTCACCGGCGCGAATTGAAATAAAATCAATAAGCTTAAGCCAACAACCAGAGGGGGTAAAATAATCGGAATATCGAGGACTGAATCGATCAAGCCTTTGCCAAAAAAATTGAAGCGGGATAATAGATAACCGAGTGGAATCGCAATCCAAAGTGAAATAATAGCCGTTGCGGTGCACGAGATTAAACTGAGCGCGATCGAATAACGGATCTCCGGTTTTGAAAACGCAGTGGTGATCGGGTTATGAATGATGTCGCTCAGCCACGGTAATTGCAATTCCCACGGCGCCTGAATCCTTCCTGCCCAGGAAAAATCTATTCCCGCCACACCGCCACCGTCAGAAAAAGAAATAGTTACCGCGTCTGCTTTCACCCCGTCCGCTGGCACGCGATGTATCGACCCGGGCCCGTCACCTTGAGCGGTTACATGCTTGTGCACGATTTCTGTGTCTAATAAATATTCCACCACTATGGCTTCTTCACCGGCAAGGAGGTCTATACTCCCCACCGTGACAGGTTGTGACCAGCGGAAGGAAAGTGCTCCAGGTTGGGCTGCGTCAATTGGCCCAGCGGTAAGCAGGTTGCCGAGTGGTTTGTCGTTGCGAATCGAACTAGTAAGCTTATTGGCGACTCCCGTTCCCGGGCCGCCCAAGTCCATGTGTGGTGTGCCCCAGGGGTTTTTTTCAGCTCGTGTGGAGTCAAATAGAAGAAGCTTCCGGTCCGAATCAACGGTTAATCCAAAATTTGATAGCTTTCGACGAATTGCACTCAGGGCAGCAGTGTCACTCTCGTCGTGATCGAAAGTGAGTGATACATCCTCACTCGATGGTGCAGTGAAGAGATACACCAGGTCTCCGGCTAACAGGGCGAGAATCAGTAAGACGTATGTGCCTCCCAGTACTCCAAGAGTGGCAATAAACAGGCCGTCGCTGCGGATAGGAGGGCTGGGATTCGTAGAGTCCACCGATTTCATCACACTCACTCACTGTGTTAGGGAGAAGCGTCAATATTCGTCGCCGGGTTCGTCGCCCTGCTCTGCGGATCTCGAATCGAGGGTCGATCACCTTCGGTCAACTGCCAACCGAAGCCTTGTTTGAGAAAATCAGCTTTTGCCTCTGAGATACTATCGAATAAACGGGCAGAGAGGCGCTTTGAATTACTATTTTTGGCAATCCCGTATGCCTGGACCGCCTTTGCAAGCTCCGAATCAATAGTCATTGTTTCGATTTCGTCATTCAGTGCCTCTGCATCAGACCGATAGGCAAGCACAACGTCGGCAGCGCCTGTGATAATGTTGGGTAACAAGAGAGCGCTGCTGGTGGTCTCGGCCACAAGATTTCCACTTTGCTGAAGCGTATCATAGATTCCTTCGGCCGCTAATAAATTTTTCGACAATACACCAATCGTGCATTGCCTTGGTTGTCCCAATGCAACACGGACGCCTGGCCGGATTAAATCAGAAAGGTCTGATATGTTTTTCGGATTGCCCTTTTTAACCACTATCACAATATCAGTATCTGAGACGTTGACCGCATCCAGGAAGAGATCGTCTACCTTACGCATATAGAAAGTGTCACAGGCCATAAAAGAGTCGGGAAATTCTCCAGGATTGTTTGCGATCATCGAGCGCATCTGAGCCGTAAGGATACCGCACCCGTTGTACACGGTGTTCACAGTGACCCCTTCGCGCTCGGCAAACTGGTTGACAGCATTTTCAATCGCACGACGATTCACAGCACCGACATAGAATGTGAGCTGCGGTCTCTCTGCCCACCGGTCGCCGGCCACAACGTTAAATCCCCGCTCGGAAAAGACGGGAAGTCCGCGGTCCGCTGAAGCGAGGAAGCGAGCAAAATGCAGCGCTGCAGCCGGTTGATCGGTGTATTCAGTAACGGCCGCCTCAATTTTCGCCGGGTCGATTTCAAGCTGTGGATCCTGTACGACCTGGAGTTCTGGGTATTGCACGGCCGTGCTATCCCAGACCACACCCGCATCAATACTCCCAAGGGAAACCGCCGATGCAATTTCATTTACCGTCGGCTTGATGACCGTTGCACCGTTAATAACCGACTGCCAGATGCCGGTTTTTTCCAGCGCCTGTTTTGTTTTTTTACCAACTGCCGTTGCTTCAGGGTCACCAATCGCATAGCGGATGTGTTTGGCGGGTAGATCGTTTACTGTGGTGATGTCCGGCGGATCCTGTTTTCGGACGACGATTACCGGCCGCTGCGAAGCAAGGGGAAATCGTTCGCGGACCATACTCCGCTCTTCCGCAAGTTGTGTGTAGCTGTCATCCGCGGCAATGTAAAGATCGGCATTTTTTCCGACAGCGAGTTGGGAAAGCATGGTATTAGAACCACCGTATTGAACCGAGACCGGGCGACCGTAAGTTTCGGTGTAATTATCGACAATCTGGTCGAGTGGGTATCGAAGTCCGGCAGCGCAGAAAATTGTCAGTGGCTCAGATCTTCCAGCTGTGTTTTCGACGGCAGGCGAAGATGCCTCCCGGCCCACCCAGTAGAGTAATCCGAGTAGCCCGATCAATACGGCAATCGAAACACAAGCGAGAACCAGTAAGAGATTGGCACTGCCACGACGATAGTAAGGGAAATTATTCGACATCAGCACTCAATGAAACGGGTCAGTGCGTTTCAAAGACTTGAGACAGCAGAATTGTGGATCCGATTGGTTACGTACCGTCGTTTGTTGCGACAGACTCTTACTCATTATGCCATGCTAATGCTCGGGTGTGGAACCACAAAGCGGGCAATTCGGATCGGTGTTAAGCTGAAGGGTTTG
>JAYYJN010000313.1:0-4549 GCA_036146215.1 Planctomycetota bacterium | reverse complement strand
TTGAGTTCGACGATTATCGCGACAAGTATCGACAAGTCATCAAAGGCTTCGATCTGCTCAAGCAGGGAATCCGCTACAACGAAAAAGAACCCCGACTTATTCGGCGATTGGCGAGCTATATCGGCTTGAAAATCGGGCGGTCAGACGAAAAAAAATATTACCGACCGATGTTTGCCGCCGACCGCGACTATCATGCGCCGCCCCGTGACCAGAATCCGCTGACCGGGACTCGCTATGAGGACCGGCCGGAAAATTTGACCGATAACTGGTTGATCTCCAAATGGTGGTATCAGCAGGCCGAGGATTTGATCGACAGCGGGGTGGCGGCAATGAGCACGATGAATCCTTTTCTGGTTCATTCGGAGCCGGCGATGCAACAGATGCAGTATGCGCGTTCCCTGGAGGAAGACGGAAATTTCAATGAGGAGATGCGACAAGCGTGGCAACAGGCTGCCCAAGAATGGCTGGCTTATGGATTACGCCCGATCCTGACGACACTCGGCTTCGAGGTTCGCTTAGAAGACGTCGAACTTTTGAAGGAGGAGCGCGATCAAGCCTAGGACGACTTAATGGCTATCGAACCGGGACTGCGGGAAAAATTACGCAAGCAGCGAATCGCCGACCTGCCAGAAGATGAACGCGAAGCGATGGAAAAAGCGCCGACGGACCGCAGTGATGCGGAAAAGAAACTTGCGGAAGCGGCCAAGGAAAAAATAACGGTTAAGCTTGAAGATGTGGTCGAGGCAACCGACGTCAAAAAGCGAAGCAAAGCGATTAAGCTTTTGCAGAAATATTTGGACTGTGCCGCACGCTATCGCGTGGCGAATCAATATAAAAATGTCACGATCAACTATGGCTACTGGAAGAATCGAGCTGAGACCGAACAGACTGAGCAACTACAACGGGTCCGCAAACTGCTCTATGATGCCGATAAATCGTTTATCGACTCTGACATTCCGACCGCCGAAAAGGAATTTCGAGAAGCTTTTGCGTTGTGGCGCGAGATACTCGATACGCATCCTGAATTGCTGGAAGAAGAGACCTTTGTCGAAGACCTCAAAGAGGATATCGATCTATATCGGGAGTTGATGGGCCAGGTCAATGAGGACGGCAGTCGCACGCTGCCGGAAGATTTTCCGCTGCTTGATGTGATGGAGATCACGCCTGGCCCTGGCGGGTAAGGGTGGGGCAGTAGCGCCGCAGGGCGGCATAGGCCGGTTATGGTTTTCGGAGCAAATCACACAGGAATTGCTTGGTCCGAGCGTCGATTTTATCATGACGACTCTGCCTGGGACCGGCCACGTTCAAGACCCGAATACCCTCGACTGCAAGCCAGCACCAGACCGACAAACGTGTCGCAGCCTGCGCGGTGGCCCCGTTGTCGATGGCGTCGGTGGCGTCGATTGCAGCAAAATCGACGATCTTCCAAGGCCTACCTAGCAAGATCGCAGCGTCGCGGGTCAGTCGGGTGCCACCGCTGATCGGGCCGCAGCAAAAAATGAGTGTGCCATCCGAATGCAACACGTTCCGCCGCGTCCGCACGCGGTAGTCGCTCGAGCGGGTTGGCTCGAGTGCATATTTCTTCTCAATGGGACCATCTTCGGCGCGCCGACCCCGCGGGCACCAGCCTCCATGAGCAATGCCGCACGCTATCGCCGCATCGAGACTGCCCCGATCGACGCCGGTTTGTCCGCCGGAGACAATTTTTTTGACGCGGGGAGGCCACTTCATACGCGCTCGTCTCTTCGGCTGGCTTTATTCCGTTGCGATTCGCGCGGCCACGCGCAACTTGGCACTGCGGGCACGGGGATTTTTGGCCACCTCCTCTTCGGAGGCGACCAGTGGTTTGGTGGTGAGCACGTTGAGCCGCGTATCGTCGCGGAAGGCGTTCTTCACCAGGCGATCTTCGAGCGAATGAAAGCTGATCATCGCGAGCCGTCCGCCGGGTGCGAGGCAGTTCGGTAGTCGCTCGAGTGCCACTTCAAGCCATTTGAGCTCCTCATTCACTGCAATCCGAAGCGCCTGAAAGGTGCGGGTGGCCGGATCGATTCGCGGTCGCGTTTTGGTTGTCGGTAAACTGCCTCGCACGATCCGGGCGAGTTGCTCGGCGGAGCGAATCGGTTGTTTCTCACGCTCTGCCACAATCCGCCGCGCGATCCGGCGGCTATGTCGTTCTTCGCCGAAGCGATAGATCAGATCGGCGAGTTGGCGTTCGCCGAGGCGTGCCACCAGTTGCGAAGCGGGCTGCCCGCTGGTGGGATCGAACCGCAAATCGAGCGGTCCGTCGGCGGCGAAGCTGAAACCGCGACCGACATCATCGAGTTGGTCGCTCGAGAGGCCCAGATCGAGCAGGATGCCATCGACATGTGCGAGTTTCAGTTCAGCGAGCACCTCCGGCAGATCAGCATAGTTGGCATGCGCCACCGCAACGGGCATCCCTTGCAGTTCTCTCTCTGCACGGGCAACCACCGCCGGGTCACGATCGAGTCCGATCACCAGCCCTTCTTTGCCGACGTTTGCTGCGAGCAGTCGGGTGTGCCCTGCTCCGCCCAGGGTTCCATCGACAAGCGTGCTACCAGATCGAGGCGCAAGCCACGTGCACACCTCGTCGGGGAGCACCGGTCGGTGAACGCTGGCGGCCATAACTGCATTTCCGGAGAAGAATCCTTGCTGCGGACCACCTTAACGCAAAACGAGTCGTCGGGGCAGCGGCCGGCTTAGGCGGGCTGAAGCTGAAAAAAGAGTCCCACACGAGGGCACTTCCGTGTGCCCCGGTGCGGGTGGGTGCCCGACGCAGGGTTGCGGGACAAACCTGCTACTCATGTTCGCTCTCGAGGTGCCTCCGTGACCTTTTTTTACGGTAGTCGGGCATCGATGCTCCGCATCGATGCCGCGCACATGGCGACAGGTGGCCGCTGATCGACCATGTGCTACCGCTCGAGAGAAAACCGACGGACGGACGAATCATGATTTGCTGAGACCGACAAGGCTTGCTGAATCCATTCAGATGCATCGCTTTAAGTCCCCTGCTCGCTAGAAAACGCCGATTCGGCCAGTTCGTCATAGCGGGCACTGCGTTCGGTGGTGTAAGCGTTCCATTTTTCGGTGTCCCACGCTTCCACGTGGTCACCGACGCCGACCAGAACCATTTCATTCTCGAGTGCTGCCCACTGGGATAATTCGGGCGGAATTCGCAAGCGTCCTTGCTTGTCGATTTCACTCCGCCGAGCTTGAGCGTAAAAAAGACGCCCAAACGCTCTTACATCGCGCCCTGTGGGCGATGCCGTGGCCAGTCGGTCGGCGAGTCGGACGAAGGAAGGTTCGTCGTAGATCGCCAGCGATCCATCGGTCCCGGGTGCCACGTAAAAAACTCCCCCTTTGACATCTCCCCAGGCCGCCCTCAACTCCTTGGGAATTGTCACGCGCTGTTTATCGTCCATCGCGCGGTGGAAGGTACCGGTTAGCAACATCGAATCGACACTCGTCTTCGCCCGGGGTCGCCGTCCATTTGGACCCGACGAGCGTCTTCGCTTTGCCCGGGATCCGACCCGGAACTGCCAACCTTGTTTTTACCACTTTCCACCACTCTTAACCACATGGCCCCAAATGTACCCGCGATCAGGGTTTCGTCAAGCGGATTTTTAACCCGTGTTTTTGGGCATAAATCGCCCGCGATCGGCAAAAACACTATGGATTACGGGCTCAAAAAAATTTCCATTTTGTCCCACATCCGCCGGAGCGTCTGCTGGAGGCCATCGGTTGTGGGACCGGCTGCATCGGCCCCCAGCATCTTGTGCCACGTCGTGGCACAACCATCGCGTTCACGCTTTTACCGGCCCGGCGGTCCGCTCTGCGTACCCACATTCCGGCTGAGCCGATACACTTTTCGCATGAGCCAACTCGATCAATACGATTACACACTCCCGAAAGAGCGGATTGCCCAGCAGCCGCTCTCCTGTCGCTCCGATGCCCGCTTAATGGTGATCGATCGCAAAAGCGATTCGATCGAGCATCGCTACGTCCGCGATCTGCCACAGCTGCTCGCAGCCGGTGACGCGGTGGTGGTCAACGACACGCGGGTCGTTGCGGCACGATTGGTCGGCAAACGGACAGCCACCGGCGGTCGCTGGGAGGGTTTGTTTCTGGAATCAGACGCAAGCGGTTTGTGGAAGGTATTGGGCCGCACCCGCGGAAAAATCAAAGCCGGCGAAAGTGTGCAATTGGTAGATCGCGAAGGCCGCACCGACACCACGCTCATGCTGATCGCGCAAGAGGAGGACGGCAGTTGGATCGTTCACCCGGAAAGTGAAGGGGAGCCGCATGAGATTTTAGCGCAGGTGGGCCGCACGCCCTTGCCACCCTACATCCGCGGTGGTGAAATGCTGCCGGAAGATGAAACCCGCTACCAGACCGTGTATGCCGAGCATCCCGGTTCGGTGGCCGCGCCCACCGCAGGCCTGCATTTCACCGATGCGCTGCTTGCGCAACTGGCCGAGGCAAAGATCGATCGCTACCAGCTCACGCTGCACGTCGGCACCGGCACCTTCAA
>JAYYJN010000312.1:0-23427 GCA_036146215.1 Planctomycetota bacterium | reverse complement strand
CCGCTGGCTTTTGCTTGATCCTTTGTTTGATAATATCCCCAAATAGATGCCCCCCCTCGCTGCCATGCTGCCACGTTCCGGCATAACGGTTCTTGTCAAACACGACCTTTGCGGAGAAGGTTCCGAGCCCGGGTATTTTGGTGTCATCAAGAATTACCATGGGCGTATCTTGTGCCCAACGGACGGTCAGAGGCAGCGGCAAGCGAAGGTCGACTGAGCCGAATTGCATGCGAACGTCAAATCGCCAGAGGTAATCCTGTCCGGGAATTTTGGCGACACGATAAATCGTATACCGTTCTTTTTGCGATTCGTTTTCTGCTCCGTTTTGCGTGTAGGTGCCGGTCAATTCGACGTTGGAGAGCATTTTCGTGAATGCTTTCTCGCGTTTTTCCTGCCGTTTCTCTTGCGCTGCTTTGCTCGCTGTCTTATGCTCTTCGGCTTGACCGATGCCGTAAAGCAGCATGAGCAACACTAGAAAAAAAGAAAAACCATTACATGATTTTGGCACGAGTTAAATCTCCTGCAGCATCAAGTTCCACCATTATTATTACGTGCACCGTGGATTATAAACTAATTTTTCTGCATCCTCGCTCTGGAAAATGCCCGGTTTGAACCGAGGGCAGGGCGGGGGTAGAATGCCACGCTTGAGAGCGGTGGCGGATTTACTCAGGCAGGGGATCTGACCGACAGGAACAGGAACGGAACTATGCGGAACACAAAGAGTCTTTCGACTCAATTTTTGATCGTTTGCCTTTTCGCGTGCGGTTGTTCAAACGGGGAAAAATCGGGTCAGTTTTCAACCGATAGCCTGCGGGAAACGAATTTTGCGGATCTATCCGATGTCAACGATCAGCTGCGGGAGGGGAGTCCGCGTGTAGTTACGGTTTCCGATCGTAATCCAACCGGTCGCACAGATCGCAACTGGCCTCAATGGCGGGGCCCCGCGCGTACCGATATTACAGCTGAGACAGGCCTTCTCCGCCAATGGCCGGAAGGCGGGGCCGGACCAAAACAACTCTGGGTTTCTCGTGATGCGGGAATCGGATACTCAGGCCCTGCCATTGTCGACGGTGTGCTTTACACGATGGGCGCACTTCCGCTCTCCGCATCCGGTCTGGAAGAGCAAGGGGGAGAGGAGGCGGTTGCCGAAGCCAAAGAATGTGTGATTGCCATGGATGCCGCAACGGGTGAATTGCTCTGGTCTTCTGAAGTGGGCGATGTTTTTCAGAATAATTGGGGAAACGGGCCTCGGTGTACGCCAACGATTGATGGAGATTTTGTATATGCACTCAGCGCGTTAGGAGATCTCGTCTGTTTGGAAAAGGAAAAGGGAAACCAAATTTGGAAGCGGAGTTTTACGGAAGATTTTGGCGGAGAAGTGCCGAATTGGGGATATTGCGAATCGGTACTGATCGACGGCGATCGTGTGATTTGCACGCCCGGAGGGTCCCAGGGCGCGATGGCTGCCCTGGACAAGAAAACGGGAGACGTGATTTGGCGATCCACTGATTTCACGGATGGAGCACAATATGTCTCTATGATTGCGATTGAAAACGGTGGAAAGCGACAATACGTGCAATTGACCCAGCAGCATTTGGTCGGAATCGATGCAGAAAACGGAGATCTTTTATGGAGTAGTGATTGGCCTGGGAGGGTGGCAGTCGTTCCGACACCGATCTCAAAAGACGATACGATTTACATTACTTCCGGATATGGGGTCGGTTGTAAGCTTGTGCGTCTCAATCAGCAAAACGAAGCCGAAGAAATTTATGCGAATCGAAATATGAAAAATCATCACGGTGGGGTGATTCTACTGGATGGCCATATCTATGGTTTTTCGGATGGTGTCGGCTGGTTGTGTCAAAACATCGAGGATGGGAAAAAAGTCTGGAGCAAAAAAGGCGATTTAGGAAAGGGCGCGATTGCATATGCAGATGATCGTTTCTACTGCATCGGAGAAGAAGACGGGCGAGTTGTGTTGATTGATGCTTCACCGGAGGGTTGGAATCCAAAAGGTGAATTCACCCTCAGCCCCCAAACACAACTTCGCAAGCCGGCAGGCCGTGTTTGGACCCACCCGGTGATTGTAGATGGACGTCTCTATTTGCGAGATCAGGAATTGTTGCACTGCTACGATGTTCGCACCGACTAGGAATCACGGCGTTTAACGAGCGGCAAAACTTTCTTCCAAGATATTTTTGAGCGATATCCCGCTCCGCTGGTCCGTGATCGCATCATAGACGGTGCCCAATTCAGGATCATTCGCTTGGGGATTGGTAAACGCATGGAGAGCGCGACCGTAAATATGAAGTTGCCAGTCTGCTCCTGCCTCTGTGAGTTCGTGCTTGAGGGCAACAATCTCTTCTTCCGAAACCATTGGATCGAGGTGGCCATGCAGAACAAGCACTTTCCCCCCGATCGGTTTGGTAGTCAATGGATCGGGCGGTGTGAGAAGCCCATGAAAACTAACGGTCGTCGCAACCGGGCATCCACTGCGTGCCAGATCAAGCGCGCACAAACCGCCAAAGCAATAACCAATCACCGCAATCCGATTGGGATCAACCCCGGGCAGTTCACGCACTGTGTCAAAAATGGCGAGCAGTCGCTCGCGTAGCAACTCGCGATTTTCCACCAAGGGCTGCATCAAGCCAGCGTTTTCTTCCGTGGACGTACCGACGCGGCCTTCCCCGTAGAGGTCAGCGGCAAAACCAACATATCCCCAATCTGCCATTTTTTCTGCAGCACTGCGAGCAAATGCATCACAACCGCCCCAGGCGTGACAGACCATGATTGCTGGTTGGAGCGCATCGGATTCCTGTTTTGAAAAAACATGCCCTTTTAGTTGCGTCGAATCGTGTTGGGTGGAAACGATTTCGGTCTTTATCGGCATTGTGCTTGCCTCCTTTTCTCCACGATTATGCGGTTCTTCGGTGGCCTGTCCAGGGTCGATTTTGATTACGATGATTGCGGTGACAACAAATGGGACAGGTGTTTACAATGCAACGTCGGTAAAGTGTTTTATCAATGATTGTAAACATTTTCACGCAAGCTCATTTACAGCACATGCTGCATCGATCTTACCATGACTAGGGAAAAGCTCTCACCGCATCTTGGTTTTCGTGCCCGCCATCATCGGGCTTATTTGGCGTGCTGCCTTCTGGGCGCTGCAATATTGCTCATCGCAGTTGCCCTGTTGGCTTATTTTGTTGAGGACTATACCACCCTGCTAGAGGCACAAATTCGAGATTTGGGAAGTTGGGCCCCGGTCTGCTTCATTGTGGGGGCCGCGCTGCTTTGTGTTATTTTTATTCCGCAAGGTGTGTTATCCGTCGCTGGCGGGGTTCTCTTCGGACTATGGCCCGGTTTGCTGTTCGTTTTTCTTTCCGAATGTCTTTCTGCTTGGTTAAGTTTTTTTATCGGGCGACACCTCTTGCGACATAAAGTTATGCAATGGATCCAAAAGCATCCGCGTCTAGGCATGTTCGACCGAGCATCGCCTGACAAGCGTTTGCGTTTGATGTTTCTCATGCGATTGGCCCCGGCCAATTTTTCGCTGCTCAATTATGTCTGTGCCGTAAGCAACGTGCGTCTCTGGAGATATTCTGTAGCCCTGATCGGGGTGCTGCCGGGGAATCTTTGCACGGTCTACGCGGGGGATGTCGCTCGCCACGTCAGTCGCCTCGCAGGCGGGAACGAACATGAAGGAACCATGCACTATGTGTTGATGATCGGAGGATTGTTCGTCGCCATTGTTTCTATTTCGTTGATTGCTCGAACGGCATATCGCATGGTGAAAGAAGATGTTCCACCTGAGTTAGATCCGACATAAAATCGCTCGCTTCCCATGCTGCAATCGCATTGATCACTTTTTGGCAATCTCGGCAGACGAATCGTGCAACCGAGTCCATTCCCGGAGTTGCTCTAACTCGCGCTCGAACCCACCAGAAAGGATCGGAAATCGACACCACGTTTTCGGATCGAGGTTCTCATCGTCGAGATGAAACGATGGGGCATATCGCTCACGTTTCCATTGATTACGTGACCATAGTTGAAAAAATCGAATCACCCAATGCTCCAATTGATGTCGGTTGTATTGCGGGAATTCAATCTTCAGAAGTTGATATACTTCAAGCGGCATGAATTTGTCGCGAACCGCCGCACGTTCGACCACATCGAGAAGGTCATAAGGCATGAGGTCGGTTTCGTCTGTTTGGGCCTCAACTGGTGGTCGTAGCTCGGCAGTCGGCGGTTGTTGATTGATTTCGCTGAGAACTGGAATCGGGTCGAATCCAACGGGGCCAGTTTTCTCCATCCAAAGCAACCAACGCCTTAAAAATGCTTTGTCAATTCCTGCAATCGGGGCAAGCCCGCCGCTCGTGTCCCCGTCCATGGTGGCATACCCGACCGCGGCTTCACTCCGATTGCTAGTGCTCAACAAAAGGGAGCCCTGGAGGTTTGCCAGCATCCATACCCCGGGTGCCCGCGCGCGGGCCTGGATGTTCTGGAGCGTCAGATCATCTCTCTCCCAAGTAAGAGGACGCTCCACGACCTGTTCAACGCAGGTGCGGTAATCCTCAACCAACGAATTGATATTCCATTCGAAGAAAGTTGCATGCAGAGCAATACTCAGTTGGTGTGCTGCACGCCTTGTTGTTTCACTACTATTGTCGGTTGCCTGATAAACGCACGTCAGAAGTTTGCGGGTCAAGTCAGCGGTATCTATCGCAGTTGTCAGTTTGTCGATGTGAGATAACTTGCGAAGAAAGGCTTTCAATCCAATTTCTGCCAATCCTAGATTGATCGCCATTGCCACGAGCGTGGCAACACTTGCAGAATCGCATCCGCCACTGAGAGAGACAACAAAGCCTTGGGACCGGCTTTTGCGCAAATAATCAAATAGTCCCAAAGCAACAGCGCGCGTAAATTCTTCTTCCTTGATGTCGGTCGATTTTTCCCACTCGACTTCCTTTACGTTCTGCTTAGTCGACTCATAACGGGGGAATTCAAAGGCGACTTGAGCGATTTGATCGGGCGACCGCACACATTCGGTTTCGTTATCACTGAATTGCCGTTTTTGATTGCACGCAAGGTCGATCGGCGCCGTTACCAATTGTACGTCCTCAAACGAAAATCGCTTTCCTTCTGCAACGATCTTACCGCCACTTGCAATGAGGCTGCCACCATCGTAGATCACACGTCCCGCTTCATTACCTAAAAGGTTGGCATAGATGTAGCTCACGCCAAAAGACCGGGAGCCTTCTCGGACAAGCCTGCGGCGAATTTCCTGTTTACCGAAAGCGAAGTGACTCGCGCTAGGATTCAGTAGAATGTCAGCACCCGCGCGAGATAATTCTCCCCCCGGTCGTTTTGCCGTCCATGCGTCCTCGCAGATCTCGAAGCCTATCTTCACTCCACCGCAATCAAACAGTAGATCACCAATCGGGTACGTATCTCCTGCAAATTCAATATCGCCTGTGGTACCAGATGGCCAAGCTTGAAACCAACGCGGTTCGTAGTGGACGCCAGCTCCGGCAAGATTTTGTTTTGCGGCAAATCCGACGATCTCGGCATCGGCCATCAGGCAGCACGTGTTGAATAATCCACCTCGATACATTCTCGGTAGGCCCATTGCCACAATGAGGCCGCTTGTATGCGGCAAAATATCTTGCAGCATATCTTCGGCGGTGCGTAACATGCCGGGAGCTTGGAATGCGTCTTCGCAACCGTAACCGGTGATGCACATCTCAGGTAGGCATAAAATAGATACCTTCTGTTGCTTGGCCTGTTTGATGGCCTCGAGGATGTTTGCTTTGTTTACATCCCAGGCTAGCGGAGTCTGATTGAGTGACGCGGAGGCGACGTGAATCAATTGCATGTCGATTCGGTTCCTCGCTCGGGTGTCGGTTGCCAGAAACCGCGCCGCAAGTGAGTTCTCAGTGGTGAAGGTGTTTACTTCTCGCTTTCGTTACTGCTTGTATTGTACCCCTAAAGAGCATGCTGCAACCACTTGTTGTTGTCGCAACATTGATTGCGAGACGAAAAATTCATCAGAAACAGCTGACTTCCGAGGAGGCTCCAAATGACATAAAATAGGACAATTCTATTTTTTTGTCCGACTGCCCTTGTGGTAGAAGCCATTTTATCCAGCGAGCGTGATTTTTGATGGGCGATTCACACCAAGCGGTCGGCATCGATCTTGGGACAACCTACTCGGCCGTAGCCCGGATCGATGAAACAGGTCGCCCAACCACAATCGTGAATTCGGAAGGCGATCTAGTCACTCCCAGCGCTGTCTTTTTTGATGGCCAGTATGTCATCGTCGGCAAAGAGGCAATCAAGGCGGTGGCAACCGATGCGGAGAACGTGGCAGATTGCTCCAAGCGAGATCTTGGACAGAAGATCTACCACAAACTATTGGAGGGCAGGCAATATCCACCCGAAGCGATCCAAGGCTTTGTATTGCGGAAGCTCAAACAGGACGCATCTCGCCTGATAGGAGATTTTACGAAAGTTGTAATCACAGTTCCCGCATACTTTGACGAAGTGAAACGCAAAGCGACGCAAGATAGTGGCTATATGGCAGGTTTGGAGGTGCTCGATATTATCAACGAACCGACGGCTGCCGCCATCGCATATGGTTATCAGCAGGGAATTCTTAACGACCAGCATGAAGTGTCAGGCCGTCAACGTATTTTAGTTTACGATCTGGGCGGAGGTACTTTTGACGTCACAGTGATGGAAATCAAAGGAAAAGATTTCAACACGCTTGCGACCGATGGTGATGTACTTCTCGGGGGAAGAGATTGGGATCAGCGGATTTTAGAATTTGTTGTTGAGAAATTCATTGCAGAGCATGAAGTTGATCCTCGAGAGGATCCTTGTGCTGCGGGTCGGCTTTGGCGGGAATGCGAAGATGCAAAAAGAACGCTTTCAGCGCGAGAAAAGGCGGCCGTAACGTGCGATTATCAGGGAAAGGCGTTGCGAGTCGACTTATCCAGGGAAAAATTTCAGGAACTGACACGAGACTTGATGGATCGCACGGAGTTCACTACGCGTCAAACGCTTCAAGCAAGTGGGCTGGGCTGGAATGATATTGATCTCGTGTTGACGGTGGGCGGTTCGACCCGCATGCCGATGGTCGCCGAGATGCTCACAAAGATTTCGGGAAAAAAACCGAACCGTGGCCTCTCGGCTGACGAAGCAGTGGCGCACGGCGCTGCACTGCGTGCCCAAATGCTGTTACAACAAGCGAGTGGCGACACCGCCAAATTAAAAATAAAGAATGTCAATTCGCATAGTTTGGGTGTTGTTGCAACGGATGCGAAGACATCGAGACCGCGGAATGCGATTTTAATTCCGAGAAATACGCCACTTCCTGCCAGTGCAAAGCGAATTTTCAAGTCACACCGAGAGGGACAGAAGACGGTACTGGTCACTATTATCGAAGGAGAGAGTTCTTCGCCGGAAGATTGCATGCAAATTGGCGAGTGCATTGCCCGCGACCTGCCGGATAACATGGCAATCCATACACCAATCGAGGTCCGGTTCCGCTATTTAGAGAATGGACGACTAACGATCACGGTGATTGTCGAAGGCCAAGAAATGCTTCACGAACTCACCCGTGAAAATAGTCTCTCCCAGGAACAGTTGGACAGTTGGCGGGATTATATTACAGCGGTTGAGAAGGCGCAGGCGGAGTCGACTGATTAATAGTTTTCTGCGAGAGAATGTGCTGCGAGCCGATCGTGATTTAGAAGCGATTCAGCGATATGTAGCAAGAGATACCGCATTCGCAAGTTCACGAGAGATACCCTTTTCGTCGCAAACCGCGACTCACGTTGACCCACCAAATTTGCTCTGCTAGGCTCCGGCATGTCTGATTCCTCTGCTTCCACCGTCGATTTTACCAATTTGGGCCTCTCTGATTTGATGCTTGCTGCTCTTGCGCAAGCGGAGTATACGGAGCCGACCCCCGTCCAGGCGGGTTTGATTCCCAGGGCCCTCGAGGGCTCGGATCTGTTGGGTCAGGCCCGCACAGGGACCGGAAAGACGGCGGCGTTTACCATCCCTGTGCTGGAGCGGGTCGAGCGGAGCAAGCAAGGTTATCCACAAGCCCTGATCCTTGTTCCGACGCGGGAATTGGCCGTCCAGGTAAGGGGTGAAATCACGAAACTTGCGTTCGGGCGAAAAACACGTGTGATGGCCGTTTATGGTGGCAAGCCGATCCGTGGACAGACAGAAAAACTAAATCGCGGGACGGAGGTCGTCGTCGGTACACCGGGTCGTGTGTTAGACCACATGGCACGTGGCACACTCAAGATGGATCAACTGAAGATGGTTGTGCTTGATGAAGCGGACCGGATGCTCGACATCGGTTTTCGTCCCGACATAGAAAAGATTCTCAGACGCTGCCCTAAAGATCGTCAGACCCTTTTGCTGAGTGCCACGGTGCCGGGGCCGGTAGAGCGACTCGCGCGTCGTTACATGCGAGATCCGGAATCGTTGAATTTTTCCCCGAAGGAACTCTCAGGAGAAACGATTGATCAGTTTTATTTTACGGTCGATCAAGATCGGAAATACGAGCTTTTGAAGCGGCTTTTGGATCGGGAAAAACCGAGGCAGGCAATCGTTTTTTGTCGGACCAAACGCGGAACCGATCGGCTCGCGATTAAGCTAGGGAAAAAACATGCCGGGGTTGCCTGCATTCACGGGGACATGCATCAAGGCGCTCGCGATCGCGTGATGCAGCAATTCAGAGATAACAATATTCAAATCCTGATCGCGACCGATGTAGTTGGAAGAGGCATTGATGTCAGCGGCGTTTCGCACATTATTAACTACGATACGCCGACTTTCTGTGACGACTACGTGCATCGGGTGGGCCGCACCGGGAGAATGGGAAAAGACGGAATTGCAGAGGGCGTCGCTTACACATTTGTCACGCCGGAGGAGGGGGGAGAGTTGACGAATATTGAAATGCGGATCAACAAATTATTGATCCGTGATGAGATCGGAGATTTTGCAACTGTGAGGGGCAAAGATGCTGATGAAAAAGAGCCCGTCCCCGCCAAACCTCCGGGTCCAGCTTTGAAAAAAGGCGGCCGTCCGAAACGACGTATCCGCCGTGCGCTTTGAGCCTTGCCTTACCAGATAGCGACAGCGGCTGTGCGTTGTTGACATGGCAAATTCAATCAGCGGGCTCAAAACTCGGATCGCAGTCGGGGAGGGATTGTAGGAAAAAAGTCCCATAATTTTTCGTTGAAATGCGCGGATCGAGAATAACCACCATTCCTGAATCCTTCGCGGAACGAATGAGTCGTCCGAACCCTTGTTTCAGCTTAAGCGCAGCTTCGGGAAGCTGATAATCTCCAAAGGGATTTCCGCCTTGAGCGCGAATCGCCTCCAATCGTGCCTCCAGGACCGGTTCTGTGGGAACCCGGAAGGGAAGTTTGGTGATAATCACGTTCTGCAGGGCATCCCCCGGCACATCGACTCCCTGCCAGAAACTGTCCGTTCCGAACAGCACACTTCTTGGTTCGTCACGAAATCTCTGGAGCATTTGGGTTCGCGGCATACCGTCGGCCTGACAGAGTAAACCGAGTTCACGTTTTTGGAAGTAGGGCGTTAATGCCTTCGCTGCGCGTCGCATCGAGGCGTAACTGGTGAACAACACGAAGGCGTGTCCGTCAGTACGATCAACGTAACGCTTGATCATTGGGATCAGTTTGTCTTCATAAGCGTCTCGCTCTGTCGATGGATCCGGCATCCCCTGAACCAGAATAAGTTCAGCCTGCCGCGCATAATTGAAGGGGCTGCCGAGTCGCAACATTTCTGCTTTAACCAGACCGATCCTCGATGTGAAAAAATCAAAGGAATGGTTTTGCCCGACCGCGAGCGTTGCGCTGGTAAGAATCACGGAGGGCACGCGTTCAAAAAGTTCGCTGCGCAATGCTGGCCCCACATCGACCGGTGCGGCTGCCAAAGTGATACGAGGCAGGCCGCGGCGAGTCTGTTTTTCTTCGATCCAGTAAACCGATCCATCAACCTTCTGGCCACACCACTGGTCGATCTCCCCGGCAAGTGAAAGTAGCCTGTCGGCGGCAGAGACAAAGTCTTGTCGCTGCGTATCTTCCTCAAGCGGGGCCGCCGACTGGCGGATTTTTTGAGAAAGAGAAATCAGTTGCGGGCTAAGTGGATTTGCAAAGGGTTGAATCTGATCGACGCGACCATTTTTTCGAGCGTGATTTTTTAGATAGTTGCTCGCATCCTGAAAAAAATTTTCCATTGTGACCAAGCACTCTGCAACAGCTACTTGGGCAGCCCGCATCTTATAGTGTACAAGGAGGCCTTTATTCGTGCGGTCATTGAAAAGCTTTTGTAGCACATATTGCACCTGCCCACTGCTGGCACTCAGACCCAGATGGCTGCTCGCGACTTCCTCTAGCGTATGGGCTTCATCAAAAATGACGACGTCGGCGTCAGGAAGAAGGCTCGCCCCAGCACGGCGGAGAGCCAGATCGCTGAAGAAAAGTGCGTGATTGACGACCAGAATCCGGGCATGATCCATCCGTCGACGAGACTGATAATAGAAGCAATCTTTATAACGTGGACAATTTCTACCCATGCAGTTGCCACTGTCGCTAGCCACTTCATCCCAGACGACAGCCTGAGGCATGTAATCAAGATCGGATCGAGAGCCGTCTCGGGTTTGACCGCTCCAGCGATAGAGCTGCTCCAGTTGATCGAATTCTCCCGGTTCATGAAACAGGGACGATGCTCGATTACGCGCAGTCTGTAACCGGCGAAGGCTTAAGTAGTTTCTTCTTCCCTTGACCAGGACTGTGGTAAATTCGCGCGGAATCACGCTGTTGAGTAAGGGAATATCTTTGCCGAGCAATTGTTCTTGGAGGCTGATAGTGTGCGTTGAAATAATGATCCGTTGTGTTGGCTTTTCATTATTTTCTTTCTCCGAATCATCCCCAATTTCGCTCTCCGTCGCTGCAAGGATCGCGGGAACAAGGTAGCCGAAGCTTTTGCCGACACCGGTGCCTGCCTCAACGACGAGATGTTTTTTGGCCCGAATGGATTCCTCCACCGCGAGCGCCATTTCTTGTTGCTCGGGTCGCTCCTCATAGTTTTCAAGTCGCGCCGCGATGCGTCCTTCAGGTCCCAGAATGTCATCGACAGCAAGCATCCGTGTTTCTCGCAGGCTGAAAAAGCAAAACTTCAGCGACACCATACCAAAAAGTGAGCGGACACTGTAGGGATTGCCTCAGAGCCATTATCCAATCTTCGAAGTAGGCGAAAAATGTGGATTGTGTTACGATCATAGAAAGGCGGCATCGTTGAAAAGCAGCGGAATAAGAAATGGCAATCGAATTTGTTTGTCCCGACTGCCGGGCAACTTTACGCGTGGATGACGATGCGCGTGGAAAAAAAGTACAATGCCCGCAATGCGGGAAAATTTCTGAGTTGCCAAGTGATGTTGCCCCGGCGTCACCGTCAGAAGCGACGCCGGTTCTCTCGCTAGAGCGGGGTGATGCGGCAACCCTTGGCGAATCACATTTTACGAGAGGACCGATCATTCCGGTTCGAATCGATTTCGGATCGGTGCTTTCCAGAGGTTGGCAGATTGCCTCTCAACGCTACGGATTAGCGCTTGCAGGTAGCACCCTGTTTTTACTACTTAGTTTAGGCAGTGGAATGATTGCGAATGCCTTCTCAGAAGGGGGCCGTTTGGCTGGAGATCCGGCGAGTATTTTCTTTGCGAGTCACTTAGCTCAGATTTTGTTTGATACGTGGCTTAGTGGCGGCGCAACCATCTTTTTCCTCAAGCTGACTCGTGGTCAGATGGCGCAGGTCAGAGATTTATTTTCAGGCGGAAAATATCTATGGCGCATTTTGGGGGTGAACATATTATTAGTAGTGTTATTTTCGGTAGTCCTGTTTTTTGGTTGTGGGATTCCCGCACTGATCGGTTACCTGAGTACACCCGATGCCGATGTTGGGGCAGGGGAGAGGGTGACAAAAGTGATAACCCCGGAAAAACCAGCAGCCGAAATCGATCACGGCCAGGCTCCCGACGTAGCCGTTGAGCAACAGAGAGTGCAAGATCCGCGGACAGCGGCAGCGATGGCGGGCGTGGGCTTTGGCTTACTGATTATCTTTGTACCTCTTGTCATGCTGGGAGTCATATTTTCTCAAGCGGTGCTACTGGTTGTTGATCGTGGCATGGGTAGTCTCGAGGCAATGCGGCAATCGGTCCGCATTACGCGTGGCAATCGGCTAACGCTCTTTGTTCTCGGTTTAATTTTGGCATTTGTCGCGTTTTTGGGTGCGCTTGCTTTTGGCATTGGTCTATTTTTTGTCTTGCCTGTGTGCTGGATCATCGGGACGACGGCCTTTCTAACGATGACCGGGCAAATATCTGAGCCTGTGACGTAGAGTCATACGACTCCTTAAACTCATTTTGGTGGCATTCGGTGGGCGAGTCAGCGAGGTCGCGAAGCGATGCGACCCGAATCGGGACTGCTTGCCGTAGCATAGAGTTTGCGCGGAATGCGTCCGGCGTGTGCCGCGTGCCATCCGGCCTCGGCGGCCAAACGCATTGCCACGGCCATTTCTTTCGGTTTCCGGGCATGAGCGATTCCCGTATTCAGCAATACACCGTCCACTCCCAATTCCATTGCGGTTGCCACATCGCTTGCCGTGCCGACACCCGCATCCACGATAACCGGATAGTCGGGATCATCTGCCTTGAGATATTCCAGACAAATCTGCAAATTATTGGGATTCAGGATACCTTGTCCCGATCCGATCGGACTCCCTGCGGGCATGACACTCGTGGCACCCGCCTCTTTCAAACGCAGCGAGAGCATCGGATCATCGGTCGCATAACAGAGCACCGAGAATCCTTCGGCAACCAGTTGCTCGGTCGCTTGAAGCGTCGCCAGTGGATCCGGCAACAAAGTTTTTGTGTCTCCCAGAACTTCCAGTTTTACCCAGTCACTGCCAGGATTTTCCAGGCTCTCCAGAATTTCGCGACCGAGTCGGGCCGTGCGGATCGCATCCTCTGCAGAAAAACAACCTGCCGTGTTGGGCAATAGGACGTATCGCGAGGTATCAATGTAATCCAGAATGTTATTTCCATCGGCGTCGACCAAACGTTCGCGACGAACCGCGACCGTGATGCACTCGGTGCCCGAAAGCTGCAAGCATTCCTGCATTAGCTCATAGCTTTCATATTTTCCCGTCCCAACAAATAGTCGACTGGAAAAGGTATGCTTCCCGATCTGCAAGGGTGGTGCTGCTGGAGATGAGGACTCTATGGCAGGAGCATTTTTATCGGTCAAATTCATCGCTGTTACATTCCGGATTTAAATTATCCTGGCGCATCATAACAGACTCACTTATCGAAACAAGCGACCGATAACGGCAAGCTTACAGCGAAATCAGAGACTGCCTATCCGCCACCGACGAGCGTCACAATTTCCAGTCGATCATCCGCAGCGAGCCGATATTCGTTGTGCGACTTACGGGGCACCAATGCTCCATTCACTTCAACCGCATATCCACGCGGAGGAATTTCAAGATCGTCAATTAACTCGGCAACAGTGATCGCGGCATCGACCTGATGCGGTTGTCCATTGAGTATAATATTCATGGTTACTGGATTTGGTCGAGAGGAACCGGTGAACGCTGTTTGTCAGATTCAACCACAGCCGAAAGCACCCTCTGAACCTTATACGCGTCAGCAAAGTCGGCAAGGGGCACTACCGGTTCACCTCCGCCGATCACGGTCAGCATGTCGGCTGCCTGATTTATGAAACTGTGTTCGTATCCGAGGATGTGTGCGGTTGGCCACCAGGATGCCGCGTAGGGATGGTTTGCGTTGCCATCGGTGACATTGATTGTATTCCAGCCCTGCAATTCCGCGGGGAGTGTGGCATCGTACCAGTCGAGTTCATTCATGCGTTCAAAATTAAAGCGGATTGCCCCGAGTTCACCGTGAATCTCGAGCCGATTTGCATTCTTGTATCCGGTGGACAGACGCGTTGCTTCGAATGTGGCCAAAGCACCACTCGCCATTTTGGCGACAAACAGCACGATGTCATCGACCGTGCTGGCCCCCTTCTTTTGACTTGTCGCCGCACCATGTCCGGAAATTTCTCCGCCACCACCTTCCAGAATGACCCGTTCTTTGATCACCGTTTCCATCGTGGATCCGATCACTTCACTAATTTCATCACCGGTAATAAATCTGGCGGTATCAATCGTGTGTGCGCAGAGGTCACCCAACGCTCCGGATCCCGCCACATCACCCTCAAATCGCCACATCAGCGGTGTATCCGGTCCGGCCCAATCCTGAAGGTAACAGCCACGGATCTGGTAAATTTTTCCCAGCTTTCCTGCCGCACACAATTGATGTGCAAGTGCGACTGCAGGACACCTTCGGTAGTTGTACCAGACAAATGTTTTTCCAGGCGCCTTTTCTGCGGCCTCCACCATCTGCCGAGCATCGCTCAACGTTCCAGCCAGTGGTTTTTCACAGGCGACATGTTTCCCTGCTTCGAGGGCCGCAATCGTGTGCTCAGCATGAACGTTGTTGGTGGTCACCACATCAACCAGGTCAATATCTTCAGAATTCACGGCCGATTTCCAGTCCGTGGCACAATGTTGCCAACCCCAACGGTCTGCAAATATTTTCAGTTCTTCCTGATTACGGGCCGCCACGGTATGCATGACCGGTGCGCAGGGCAGATCGAAAAACTTGTCCACCTTCAAATACGCGTTTGAGTGTGCTCGCCCCATGAATTTTGTTCCAATCAGGGCGATATTACAGAGGTTGGTATTCGCGGTCTCGGCAGCCATCTTTAAAACTCCTGCATTGGAAAAAGGGTTTGAATCGCTTGGCGATCAGATGCTCAATATTGCACTTCGGTCCATTTTTGTTCTCGGTTGCTCTGAAGAATCGCATCGCAGATTGCCATCTCCTTGTGGCCGTCCACAAACGTACTCCAATCGGGATCGTCCGGCATTTGACCAGTTTCAACCGCACGATATACGTTGCGGAATAGATTCTTGGGACCATCAGGATACGCTTCCGGATGCCCACCCGGATAATGTGCATATTCTTTGGCAGCGTCGTGCAGTAAGGATGGATCCTTCACCAGAATTTCATTTGGCTTGTCCCGATAGCCGATCCACATCTCGTTCGGTTTTTCTTGATCCCAGGCCACGGCACAGCGAGATCCATCCAGTTCGAACGAAAGACGATTCTTGCGACCCGCCGAAACCTGGCTTACGGTGAAGACGCCATGTGCCCCACCCGAGAGTTCAATGAACACGGAGGCATAATCTTCGGTATGGATGTCCTGCGGTTCATAGTCACTGGGTGTTAGTTCTTTGCCAGCATACGTTTCGATTTCTTTCTTAGGCTTCATCCGCGTTTTATGCACGGTACGCAGATCGGCCATGACGCGAGTGATGGTCTCGCCGGTAATAAATTGCAGCAGATCACACCAGTGGCTTCCGACGTCTGCGACCGCCCGACTCTCTCCTGACATCTCCGGTTGCAGTCGCCAATTCCAGTCTGTCTGAAGATACAACCAATCTTGGAGGTAAGAGCCATGAAGGGTAAACACCTCGCCCAATTCGCCTTGTTGAACCATTTGTCTGGCGTGCTGCACCAGTGGATAATAGCGATAGTTGAAGTCGACGGCATGAATCAGACCAGAATCCTCTGCAAGTTGGACCAGTTCTCGGCTTTCTGCACTGGTCATCGCCAGTGGCTTTTCGCTGATCACATGCTTACCAGCGGCAAGAATATCTTTGTTTACCTGATAGTGAAGGTGGTTCGGCGTGCAGTTGTGAACGACCTGAACTTGCGGATCGGCCAGAAGTTCGCGGTAATCACCATAAGACTTCTCGATACACAAAAGATCAGCCTTGCTACGAGCCAACTCAGCATCGGCCTCAGCAAGGGCCACAAATTCAATATTTCCTAAGCGTCTTCCGGCTTCCACATGTGCCGGACCGATAAACCCGGTGCCGATAATTCCCGCTTTCATCCTCTCCGCCATCGTCTCCCCTCCTTCATCGCTCAGAACAAACTCGTGCCACCGCACGGCCGCATGCGAAAAATGAGATTTTATCGGTTGCCTGCATGTTCTAGCAACCGGCCAAGCATTGATTTTGCTCAGGCAGTCTGAAGACTGGCTGTGTTAAGCTGCGGGTCGTCGGCAAAGTTTCTAACGTGATTGCAAGCAACCGTCTACCAGTGCCGACGCGCGCTGCATTTTTTCAGCCAAGGCTTGGCTATGGGTTGCCAAGAGCAGAATCGTGCCCTCCTGTCGCTGAACATCAAGCATCAAATCAGCGACCTGATCCGCGGTCTTACGGTCCAGATTTCCCGTCGGTTCGTCCGCCAATAGCAGGGTCGGTTGCATCATCATTGCTCGTGCCATCGCCGCACGTTGTCGTTCCCCTCCGGAACACTCGCTCGGATAATGTCGCTGGCGGTCGGCAAGCCCGACTCGACCGAGTAAATCCTGCGCTCGCCCCATGGCGGCGGATTGGGGCTTTCCCAGCGCTAATGTCGGAAGTAATACATTTTCCAGAAGGGTGCACTGCGGAAGTAAATAATGCTCTTGAAAAACAAAACCGATCTTTTGATTTCGGTAATGGGCCAACGCTTGTGGGTCTAACGAAAAGGGATCCACACCGCCTAGTCGTATCTGACCTGAGGTCGGTGCATCAAGTGTGCCGATAAGATGCAGAAGCGTGCTTTTCCCGGATCCACTGGGTCCTAATACAGCAAGACTCTGACCTTGAGCGAGTTCGATTTCGATGTCGCGCAAGACCACCAGCGGTTCTGCTGGAGTCGGGTACTCCTTGCGTAACTGTTGAACGATCAGGCTGTCGGGGGAGGGTTCGTTCATCGATGATGGGATGCTTATTTAACGCAATCCGGTTTTTTTAATTTTGCGAGGAGCGCGAGGCTACCGAGACCATAAAACGTATACTCCACATCCGTATCAGTATCCCAAAGCGCAGCACAAAATCCGCTATTGTTGTCGGCGAGTTGAGAAACAAAGTTAGCTAATTCATCCAAGTGCAGACGATCTTGCTCCCCGATTTCAATCAGCGTGAAAAGTCCGGTAAAGCTACTCAACAAGTCGGCAATTGGAATCCGCGTGTTAGCCCTCAATCCCCCTTCAGAAGTCTGCATGCCGGCAAGAAATTCGGCCACATCCTTCCTGAGGGCATCAGGGATTTGATCGAGTATTTTTAATCCGCCGATCGCCGCCGCCGTAGGATTGGTGCCGCTGCGTCGCATCGGAGCAAATTCAACGAATCCGCCATCATCACGCTGCTGTGACTTTAGAAACCGCACGGTGGCTTCCGGATCTTTAGGACTCGCGTTGAGTAATTCGAAGCAAATCAGACTCAGAAACGTCTGGTAGGTGCTGCTGCGAGGATTATCAGGACCCCGGGCGTAGCCACCGTCGGGCCGTTGGCAGGTGTTCAGGAATTCGACCAATCGGTTATGCCAGGCAGCCCCTTTTTTTTGCAGCACATCCAGTCCAGCTGATACTTGAAGCAATTTGACGCTATAGATCAACGCGATCAAGTCGACGACTGCAATCTCCTTTTCGAGTTGATCATGCAGAAAACCTGCAGCACGTTCAGCGGAGGGTCCATGCAACCTCCCACTGATTGCAAGTCCGCGTAGAGCGAAGCTAGTGTAGTAGAGGTCGCTTCCTGATTCCCGACCGCGATAGCCCCCATCGGGCTGTTGAGCATTTAG
This sequence comes from Planctomycetota bacterium, assembly GCA_036146215.1. Classification (GTDB taxonomy): domain Bacteria; phylum Planctomycetota; class Planctomycetia; order Pirellulales; family UBA7805; genus UBA7805. The sequence continues at coordinate 5,618 of JAYYJN010000312.1, read as the reverse complement.
AATATATGCGGTATGCGAATCACTGATCGAATCCGGTAATTGTCCCAGACCGGTCGCAAGTTGCAGCGTCATGTTTTCCAGATAATTCACTCTCAAGATCCGTATGCAAAAGACTCAACGGCACGACCACCGTCACGCCCGCTCGAGTTTGGTCCGCACATTTTCAGGAATTAAGACCGTGCGTGGATCTCCCGATTCGGTGAGTTCGCAGCAGGCCGCCGTGATCTGCCCCTCGGCGATGACTGTTTCATCTCGCCTGAAAAGAAACTTGTAGGTAACACTACTTTTGCCAATTCGCTCGATATTGGTTTCGACATCAACCAACTCTCCAAACCGAATCGGTGAACGGTAATCGCACTTTGCGGCGACTCTTGGAAAACTGATCGCCGTTTCGTTATCAACAAGGAAAACATCAAGGCCTAAGTTCCGAAGGAACGCGTGTTCAGCCTCTTCCATGTAATTAAAAAAAACGGAGAAATGCACAATTCCTGCCGCATCCGTATCGCGAAACTCAACCCGACGTCGGTGACAGAAGGGAGCGGACATAACGGCCAATCAATGTGCGTGCGATTCGGTCTGAATGAGGATGTCGCGGGTTGTGGTCGATCCGTCTGCAAAGTCGATTTGATATCGAATCGTGACTTTTTTTGCATTTTTCGGCACGAAGAGGAAGTCCTGGGCGTAATGTGCGGGTTCTTCTTCGGTGGCAGGTTCAAAGATAGCCTGTTCCGCTTTTGCAAGCGTTTTTCCTCCATCTGCATCGAGAAGGCTAACAGAAATCCTCGCATCGCTGACAGCCGCACCGTCGCGTTCAACACTCACAGCCGGTTCAAGTTCAGTACCACTCTCGACCACCAGACCGTGTTGACCAAGTCGTAGGGTGTAACCCTCGAAGACAAATTCTTCATGCCATAACAGTACGTTCGTTGACCCGTGGTCATGGTCATGGTCATGGTCATGGTCATGGTCATGGTCGTGGTCGTGGTCATGATCATCGTGTGACTGCTCAATTTTTCCTACTAGCTGTTTGCCATCAAGCACCAACTGTAGCTCTGCCGAGCGGCCTGCTTTTCCGGAAAACGCTTTGGCCAAATGATTGCTTTTGGCCGTGAATAAACTCGATTGACCCGCTGGATCATTTGGGTCGGGTTTCGCCTTCAGCGTGAACCGATCCATATGGTTCCCGTGCTTCATCGCCAGTTTGATTTCTTGGGCCATGACTGGTTGCACGGTTTTTGCATCGGCGCCGAGTGTGATCAGCATGAGGGTGCCATCCGACTTGTCTGCCCCGACCATTGCATGCAGCGGGGCACCTTCAAAATAGAAGAGTTTTTTTTCGATCGCCGGTCGACGATCGGCTTGCGATGAACTTTCGGAACTGCAACCGGAAGCAACAATCAGAGAGAGCAGACTCAGTAAACAAACAAAAGAGCGGAATTCAGCCATGATTATCAAACCTCTGGAGCCATGCTCCACATTAGCCGGGGCTCCTCGAAGGAGACTTACTGATGATCGAATCGATCAGTCACCCGTGTAGGGCAGAAGCGCCATAAAGCGCGCTCGCTTGATTGCCTGCGCAACCGCACTCTGGCTCACCGCTCCGCACCCACTTTTACGGCGCCCCACAATACGCCCGTGTCGATTGGTCAACTTTGCCAGAAGATCAAGATCCTTGTAATCGATGTGCAGCGGATGGGGCCGCACACCTTCGGTTAAAATCGGATCTTTTTTCGGCGTCTTTGGTTTGGCTTTGGCCCGGCGTGGACGACTTTTCTGAGCAAACTTCGGCATGGAAAATTCAGTATCTCTAGCGTTAAGTCAATCGAACAAATGCTTGAGCGGCAGCATTTCTATGGCGCTCAGACATCCTCTATTGTGGGCGATTTGCTCTTGATCTGCAAGCCACCCTGGGCGGGTGAAACCGTGGGAAAAAACTTCGCGACCGTCTGTTCCGAAGGGGGTTTTGAACAGAGTGAGACCACAATCATTGCCACCAGAGAGCAAAGAAAAATAGTTGCCACGGGCATTGTTTCATAAGTCACGTCGCCCCACCCGACCAAAACCGCGTATTCACGATTTGCGCCAAATTCCGAGAGAAAAAACAGGATGCTCCAGACGACGATGGTGGTTAGGATCGCGGCATATGCGCCTGCCTTTGAAAGCCGTTTCCAGTATAGGGCAGCGAATACGAGCGGGAACAGGCTGGCGAAACCGCTGAAACACCAGACGCCCAAGTTAAACACCCCGCGTTGCGGAAAGAGGCTCAGCAGGTAGGTGATTGCTACTATGGCCACAATAAAGATGCGGGCGAGCAAGATTTGACCGCGGTCACTAATTTTCTCCCGCCCGTAGTAATGGGTCACCATGTCATTACTGAAGATGGTGCCCAGACAAAGGAACTGACTATCGAGGGATGACATAATGGCCGCCAGGATGCCTGCTGCCAGCAAACCGCCCAGCAAGGGGCCGGTTTGCGTTTTGACCAGAAACGGAAGGATGGCGTTGGGATTGGAGGGAAGGGGTGGTTTTGCGGGGATCAAACTGGAAGTCGCCCAGATGCCGATCAAAACACAGGGAACCCAAACGATCATTATGAAGATCGGATGCGCGACGACTGGCAATTTAAAACTGCCCGCACTCCGTGCAGTGAGCCAATGTTGGAAGAGATGAGGAAACATGCCGACCGAGAGCGGCACCAGCAAGTAGGTGAAAAATCGCATTCTCGACATTTCCAACCGTGTCACTTTGTTTTCGGGAACAGCACTTGTGACTTTGCGGAGATTTTCCAGTAGCGTTTCTTCACCCCCCAGTTGGGTTGCAATCACGTGAAATGCCAAAATACCCAGAACCATGAACACAATGGTTTGAAACGCATTGGCCCACGCCGTTCCCCGCATGCCGCCGAAAAATACATAAATCAAAACCACCAGGCAAGTCGCCAAGGAGCCAAGCCAATTGGGAACACCACCGTTGGTGGCAGGATTCGAAGTCGGGAACAGTTCGGGAAAAGAACCCGAGGTCATCGTCTGAATCACGGTCCCACTTGCGATCACGCCGATCAAAAGATAGGGGATCACAAGGCCAACCAAAATGGGAAACAGCAGAAGGCCGATTCGATCGCTTTCCAATCGATCACGAAAAAATTGAATTTGCGTCGTGTAACCATGACGACGACCTAATGACCAAAGTTTGATTCCGATTAAAAAAAAGCAAAGTGAGTGAATAATGCCGCTCGAGGAGGCCAGCATCCCATAAACTCCAATGCCGACTTTAAACGCTTCCCCGGAGGAACCGACCAGCGCAAATGCAGTCATCGTCGTACCGAAAAGGGACATCAGCAGCAGGAATGGCCCGATCGAGTGACTCGCCAACAGATAATCTTTGCGGGTCCCACGGAAGAGTCGACTCGCCGCAAGCCCCAACCCCAACAGGAGCATCAAGTAACCACTGATGATGATTAGTTCGCCGAATTGCTCACTAAATTCTCGTTCCATCAGGCCTCTGCTGCCCCCTGATTTTCCGCGCGTGCTGCATCATCGGAGGACGCTTCGCGATCCACCCCCTCCGGCCAGATCAAAAGGATTGCGGCGAACCAGAGGCAGGCTGCAGCAAAGGAGATTACCGCGTGGTAGAGTAAACCGATGGGCATAAAACCGAATACGAGTTTGCCATCGGTCCAGAACCAGTTGTCCTGATGGAGGACTAACAGGATCACTACCAGGGACCAGATGCAGAATTTTCGCATGCAAAAGACGCCGTAAAGCTTGGTCAATGAAGAAACGACCCACGTTAGGCCGTAACCGATGGTTCGCACAAGGGGGCACCTTGCGATGAGAATGGGCGGCGCGTAAAAAAGTCCGGCCACCCCTGGAGGGGGCCGGACGTTGTGGGTCACTCTTTGAAGTCGCTCGAATTCGGAACCTTCCAATCTCTACGCAGCTTACGGTGCTGTCGGTGTGGCGTTCTTTGCTTCTCTAGTGCCGTAATAGACACCGATGCCGAGTCCGACACCCCAAGCGGTGAGAATCGCCGCAGTGCGTACGTCGATGCCCCCAAGCTGTCCGCGAACGGTGGGCCCATTTTCACGGATGAGAACTTCCTGTTTAGCAACCGGGGGCGCCGTATTCGCAGCCCAGGTCCGCAGCGGCGTTTGGCTCTGCTCGGTATACAACACTGCGGTTCCGGTCGGTACCTCGGAGAATGCAAAGCGACCATTTTCATCTGCAACGGTGCGTACCAGAGGCGCATTTTGCGAATCGGTAAGCACCACAATACTGCCCGAGACGGCTTGTCCTTCAGCGTTCATCACTCGCCCGTGAAGTTCACGGTTCCCTTGCAAAGCGACATCCAAGACATCGATTTTACTGCTGGGGTTGGCGGCCAATAGGTATGCTGGCTGACCGAGGCTCGTTACGGCGAGAGCGAGGAAAGCCGCCAAACGACAAGTTGTTTTGCATTTGAGCATAAAAGATGGGACTCCAAAATTCTGATGGGAAAAACGGTTTGTCTAAGCGGATCGGTTTATACCGCTAGCACCGATAAAACAAATTCACAACCATACTCATCGGTAAGGGTCGGCAGAATTATGAAATAGGTTTATGTAAAAAGAGACAATTCAACATGGCAGTAATTTTGCATAGTTTGAATTTTTCATCAGTTTGCTGGCCGGAGAGAAAGCAAGCATTCAACGCTTGCGGCAGGTTAGCGTGCAGTTTGCAGTCTACGGAAAATAATGAGTACCGCAGGCGCAAGCGTCGGCTTTGGATTCGATCGGTGGATGACCGATCGGTCGGCCAATTGCGGGGCTAAATCGACCCCATCGAGGGGACCGTTGCACTTTTTGCCTCTGCCAACCAGGGATCCATGTCTTCAAAGATCTTACCCGCTTCCGGATGGAAGATGCGTCCAATGAGAAGGTCAACAAGGTTGGTTCGATGTTCGGGATGCGCCTTGATGAATTTTGCAATACTGAATTCGCGAGTGTAAAAAGCTGCGACCAATTTACGCAAATGATTCGCCGCCGTATCGAACTCATTGGCCCAACCACCGAGTTGGGCTGCTGAGATGTCAGACTTTTTTAAGCCCTCCACCACACAGTCAGCTGCCATCTCGCCCATCTTCAACGCGAAATATACTCCAGAAGAGTACACGGGGTCGATAAATCCGTAGGCATCACCGATTAGCACCCAGCCATCGCCCGCAGCCTCGGTTGACTTGTAGGAGAATTCGCGTGCAACTCGAAAAGATTCGATCTGTTCCGCTGCCTGCAACCGCTCCTGAAGCGCTGGACATATTGCAAGTTCTCGGGCGAAGGTTGCTTCTGGTTTTCGTCCCCCGGAAAAGAGATAGCTGCTATCTCCGACAACGCCGACACTGGTAATACCGTCTCTAAGCGGAATAAACCAGAACCACGAGTCTTTGTTGCCAGTTTGAAGAATGACGGTTGCCCCGGCATCTAATCCTTCACCCCGCAACGCTCCGCGAAAATAAGTCCAGATTGCGCCCTTTCGCATCTGAGGATTTTCCCTGCGGATTCCTAAACGATTCGCAATGAGTGACTGCTGGCCGGTGCCATCCATCACAACGGACGCGTTGACTTTGGTTAATTGACCGTCACT
>JAYYJN010000311.1:0-2501 GCA_036146215.1 Planctomycetota bacterium | reverse complement strand
GCAGAATTCCTGCTCTGCAGCAGCGATCTGTTTGGAAGAGGGCGTGGGTTCCATGGTCGACGCGTAACTCCGGCGGGATCAGCATTCACACCCACGACGCCGTCGCCTCGATGGGAAGATGTCGCTATAATGCGCGGTTTGCGACATGGACTGACCGATCCACAATAAGAAAGAACCTGCGAATGTCAATTGATCTTGCCGTGGTACCGGTCGCGGGCCGCGGAACGCGACTGCTGCCCCTGACCAAAAGCCAACCGAAAGAAATGCTTGCAGTGGGCCGTTCACCGGTGGTCCAATATGTAGCTGAGGAGCTGCATCGCTGTGATATCCATCGGTTGATTTTTGTAACCGGTCCAGGAAAAGCCGCCATCGAAAATCACTTCGACACCGATAACGAATTGATTCAGCACCTTCGCGAAACGGGAAAAGAGGAGATCTTGCAGGATCTTTCCTTCGAGCGGGAAGATCTGGAATTCTTCTATACACGGCAGCGACAGCAATTGGGACTTGGACATGCGGTGCTGTGCGCCAAACCACTCGTGGGTGAGCAAAATTTTGTCGTCGCCCTGGGAGACTCGATTCTGGGCGTGAGTGCCGAGTCGCAAATCGTGCGGACGATGGTCGAACACTTTGAGCAGCAGGGTGTTGAGGCGGTAATTGCCTTCGAGGAGGTGCCCGCAGAAGAGGTGATTCACTATGGCATTGCCCAGCCGAAGGGTGCCGTGGACTCGGTTTTTGAACTGGCAGACCTGATAGAAAAACCTTCGGTAACCGAAGCTCCGAGCCAACTGGCAGTGGCGGCCCGCTATGTATTCAGCAGTAAAATTTTTGATTGCCTCGAGCGGACAGAACCGGGAAAGAACAACGAAATTCAACTGACCGATGCGATCCGCATGCTGATTCAAGATGGAGGACGGGTACTCGGAGTGTGTTTGCCCGACACCGAGCGACGTTACGACATCGGTTCTTACGAGCGCTACTTCGAAGCCTTTGCTGAGTTTGCCCTCGCCGATCCGGACTACGGCCCCGCCTTCCGAGCCGCGATTGAAAAATTGCTTTAGTGCTTTGGAAAGCTTTCCAAATTGCAGGCGACCAAAAAGTCTATGGAACTGATCCGAAAAAAAGCATTTGCTCGAGCTGGACTGATCGGCAATCCGTCAGACGGCTATCACGGTAAAACGATTTCAATCGGGCTAGGCAATCTCTGGGCCCAGGTCTCGCTGTATGAGTGGGAGCAGATAGAGATCGTCTGGAGCCAGGAAGATCGCAGCCGCTTTGATTCCATCGGACAATTGGCAGACGATGTGGTGTTGCATGGATATTATGGCGGCGTGCGATTGGTGAAGGCAACGATCAAAATGTTTGTCGATTATTGCCGTCGGGAAAACATCGCCCTGCACGACCGTAACTTCTCGGTGCGATACGAAAGCAATATCCCGCGTCAGGTCGGGCTCGCCGGATCGAGTGCAATCATTATCGCCACGCTTCGTTGTCTGATGGAATTTTATGGCATCGAGATTCCACTCGACGTGCAGCCTTCGCTCGCGCTGGCAGTCGAGCGCGAAGAGCTGGGCATCGGCGCCGGTTTGCAGGATCGAGTTTCACAGGTATACCAGGGAGCGGTCTTCATGGATTTCGGTGAGGCGACGATGCGCAAAAAGCAGGGGTTTGCCTGCGGGCAGTACGAACCGCTCGATGTCGATCTGTTGCCGCCCTTATATGTGGCTTACAGCACGAACGAAAGCGAACCGACCGAGGTGGTTCACAACGATCTTCGGGCTCGCTACGAACAGGGCAATCCTGATGTGATCGCGGCGATGCAGCGGTTTGCGCAGATCACGGTCGCAGCGAGGGCGGCAATCGCCGAAGGGGATGCGGGAGGATTCGGGCAACTGGTTGACGAGAACTTCGATCTTCGCCGCAGCATCTGCAATGTGGCATCGGGGCAAGAGCGGATGGTTCGCGTGGCTCGCGAGGCGGGCGCCACCGCCAAATTCGCCGGTTCCGGCGGGGCGATTATCGGCACGCTTCCAGATGAGGGCGCATTTGATCGATTGACCGAAAAACTGGGACCACTCGATTGCCGGGTGATCCGCCCCGAATTTGTACCGTCACTCGCGTAGTCACAACTCAAGTCGAGAATCCGACTCCGACTCGATGGCGACGGCCGTGGGAAACGACCAGCAATAAGGCAACCATGCTGAAGATTGCCGTGGATGGCTCCGGCACAGTTGCTGCAACGCGGGGCAGAATGGAGGGTGCTTGAGCGTCTCCGAGGATCGTCTCAAGGGCAGTGCCATCGAAGTTCGCCCTCATGATCACCTCTCCGTATCCTTCATCGAAATAGATCTTATTATTAACCAGATCGATTCCCATACCACGAATGCTGCTTGTCGCACTACCGGACAGAACAAGAGCCAAGCCAGAACCATCGGTTTTCATTTTATAAATGCTTGACGTCGGACCGGCGGCTGTATGTGCCCAGAAAATGAGATCTTCCG
>JAYYJN010000310.1:0-4118 GCA_036146215.1 Planctomycetota bacterium | reverse complement strand
ACATGGCGATGCTGGAGGGTTCAGGAACGGCATTGGTGTCCACGCGCAGTGCCTTAAAGGATGAGTGCTGCGGGTTGGTCCAGCTAATCGAGAAGCTGCCGGTTCCACCGGGAAGCATAAAGGAGTAACTCGATTCCTTCTGCGTTACCGGGCCGTAAGAACTGCTCACGGTTCCAAGGAACAGCGTGCTCTCAGCAAACGGGCTGTAAAGCGTGCCATCGACATCGATTTGCATCGACGAGATGCTCGCACCCATCATCCCGAGAGTTGCTGCAGTCTGCACGATGACATGCGTTCCAGAGCTACCGGCGATCGACGGGGTGTCCATGGATGCGGTGGCCGAGTATGCACTCGCGTGAGAGTAAAGATTCGAAGAACCAGAGGTGTATCCTGGGTAGACGGTGCTCACGGTGGAAGAACCACCGGTGGTTCCTACGTCCGGGGCGTTTCCGGCGCTGCCAGCGAACACGTCCCACTCGTTGTAACTTGTGCCGGCATCACCGACGCTCCAAGCCGACGGGGCGGCAAATGATGTGGCATCTACGGCGAAAACCGGTGCTGCAATCAAGCAGGCAATCGCCAAAACGCTAAATGTCAAAATCAAGTTTCTCATTAGACAAAGTCTCCAAAAGAAAAAATAAAATGAAATGGATCGAATTGATTGAACCGACCGCGGCTCAATCAAGGTTTGATATTGTTTGTTCTAAATTCGCCCTCTCCTTTCTTGATTTCTGGTCAATAGGCAACGTGTCAAACCGTTCTCGTCCCAGTCAGATTTTTGAATTGATGATCTGAACAGGGCGATCCAAGCGTGACGAGCGTGCTTATTTCTCAAAAAAAGCGAGAGTTGCAGCTTCCATCCCTGAAGAGCTAATGCTGGCGGGCTTGGGGGTGGGTTCAGCTGGCTGGAGGCGGCCAAAAGAAAAAAATGCCTCGGGCTTGCGATCGTAGCGGACGTGATCCGTTGGTGCTGTTAAACGCACAAGAAGATGGATCTTGGCTGGCTATTAATAATGAGAATCAATCTCATTAAGCATCATTGTAACTCTGATTTGATTTAACACAAGCGATACTTCGGAAAAAACTAAATATTTTTTCCGTCTTCCGTTTGCGATCGATCCCGTGGAATTGCATACGCTCGTTTGGCACACGACTGATGGACTACTTTTCCAACTGGTGCGGACATTGTCGGAAGGTACGAAGGGAAATAACGCGATTCAACTCACCCCATTAAATTTGCCGCTGAAGTGTGCCAATCTGTGATTGGCTGCACAAAGGAGCCGGCCGATTCAGCTGAAAAAACGCTGGCTTGCTAGGGGATAAACACTTCGCTGGCTTGCGTGGGTGTTCGCTAGCTGGATTTGTGCACTCTCAGAAGAAGTGCTCGAGCTGGCAGGAGGGCAATTGGCAGTGTCGTGAGGAGCTAACAGACGCACTGCGGACAAATACCCTATCGGATCGAGTCTCCGATGCCATGATCCTAGTCAATCATGGATCAAAAGCAACCGGAATCGCCCGATTTCTGCGAGCGCGGCAGCCAGGGATAATTTTTGCGAAGCGGCTACTGGTCGATTTCAAAGAAGTCGACCCGGTTGATATGTCCGCTCATCGAAGCGCCACCGACCATGGCAAATTTGCGATCCCCCGCCGGAAACACGCGGTGAAAGACGCGACCCTGGTCGAGTTGGGTCACCTTTTCCCAATCCTTTTGATCACTCGCCAATCGGTAGACGACGCCGTCGAGGCCAGTTGCCAATACATGCGGGCCCGAACCCCAGGCCGAGACGCCGAAACCGTGCATGCCCTCTCCGGGAAAATCAGGACCCTTTGTCCAGGTCTCTGTTTTGGGATCATAGATATTTACCTCCTGGCTTACCTCTGCCAGCGACGTGAGGCCACACAAAACGTAGACCTTGCCGTCAAGCGCGGCAGTCGCCAGGGCACGACGCTCAAAGGGCACATTCTCAATTACTTTCCACTCCGGTTCCTCGGCAGAAAGGTCGATTTCAAGCGCTGTGTCATGCCAGTCGCCGTCGCTGCTATCTCCCTCTAGCCACCATCCACCCATGACAAAAAGCTTATTGCCCACCACAACGGCATCATGCGATGAGCGAGGGGTCGGCATGTCGGGCAGCGATTCCCACGTACCCTTGGTTGGGTCGTAGCGGGCAAAATCTTTCACCGAATAAAGATCTGCTTCGTCGTCAATGTCGTTGCGTGCATTGAGTCCACCGACGCGATAAAGGTGCTTGCCGTGGGCGACAAGTGCCAAGCCTTGGAGGTGGGTCTGCATGGGGAGATTCTCCCAGTCCGTTTCACCCTCCAGGGGAATGCGTATAAAATGCGGCGATAGATTTTGGCGACTATGCGAGTGCGCACGTCCCGTATGACCCCCATACACATAGAGATAGCCATCGTTGGTCGCTGCGCCAAAACTGGCAATCGGATTCGGGATAAAAATTTTAGATGCGTCCGCCGCTGAAGTATCATCTTCCGGAATGCGCAGTGTGAGTGTGGCAAAGTGTTGCTCTTCATCGTAGGGTTTACCTTCGTGCTCACCTGCCGAGTCTGGTGACACAAAATGGGCACGAAATCCATAGAGACCCGGGGCTACGTCGGTGAGCAGAACTCGCCCTTTTGCATTCGTTTCTAGCTGTTTTTCTTCTTCATCGGGTCCAATCACCGAGAGCGTAACGCCGGGCTGCGGCTTTCCTTCCCAAAGCGTTGTTATCTCTAGACCATATTCGTGCCACGCTGGCACGATATCGAACTTTTGATTCGCTGCGCGGGAAACAGCAGGCATCTCACTGCGATTTTTGATATAGATCGCTTTTGGATAGTAGGTCAGCAAAAAGGAATGATAGATTCCGTAAGTGCAGGTGCCCTGCACGCTGCAGGCGATATCGCGTGGTAATTCTCCCTCGCGACTGACACCATCGTCTGTTTCAATCATCTCGGTGGTGACATTGTCCTTAAGACCTGCAGCATCCCAGACGAGTAATTCGCTCGCGCCGACTTTCTCGGGTATATGTGCTCCCTCCACATGCGCCGCTTCAGAAAAATGGAGTTTTACCACTGGCTTGCCGTCTTTCTGGTCCACTGAGAGCCAACTGAAGTGGGCAGAAGCGTTCAGCGATAACGCAATCCATAGATAGCTAGTTAGAAAGACGATGCATAAAGACCGTAATCTCATAATGAAATCTCCTGATGGCGCCGGCGAGTTTGCGCCAATTGAAACATGAGCCTGGACAGGACAAAAGAGGTTGTCGAGATTCGCTGGCTCCGCGTGGAAGCGGATTGGCTGGCGAGGCGATATCGCTGGCGGACCATAAGAAAATCTGGCTGGCGGGCGGACCCCTGCACTAGAGCAATCTTAGGAAGGCGTGTCAAGTTGGCAGCGGGATGTTCGGCGGCGGAAAACTTGCTGTAATCGCTACGGGTTTAGGGCTTTTGGACTTGGTCACGCATCATCTGGCGAGCCGTTTTCTGGGCCGCTTCCCAATTGCCCTCCCGGGCATCGTCGACGATTTCTCGCAGCCAATTAGCCTCTTGGGTTGTGATTGTGCCTTCGCGTTTCGACGAAGTGATCAGATTGTTCACCTCATCGAGTTTCTCGCCCCGCTTGCGGTTTGTCACGTTGTAGAGCGCTTTTGCATATTGATAGGCCGTGGGCGAGATCCCCTGGTAATCGCTGCACCCGGTCAGCGCAATCAGCAGCAGGATGCTTGCAAGCGGAATGTCGATGCGACCAATCACTCGAGATTTGCCCCACCTTCTCCCTCCGCCATGCTCGACCACTCGGCCCAGACCAACAGGTTTACATCGTCAGCAACAAACCGCACGCTCCCGTCGCCGAGCATCACGTTGCCACCGCCGCCGTGTGGGGCATACATCTGGCCGACATGAAAGGTGGGAAAGTTGATCGGATGGATGATTGGCTCTCCCGTGATATCGAGTTCCCCCCCCGATGGCCCGGCGTGAACCAGAGTCAGGGTGGCCGCCGCGTCAGGTCCGTTTTCAGGAGTGGAAAATCGGGGGTGCGCATATCCGCCCGGAGCCACCCCGGCCCAGGTCTTGTCGCTCAACGCGGCGGCATGTTCACCGAGGAAAATAGTGCG